>CAZRJZ010000023.1:8900-9855 GCA_964600465.1 uncultured Rickettsiales bacterium | reverse complement strand
ACGTATCATCCTGGGATGATAATGCGTTTGAAGGAGCGGTTCTGAGTGTTTTGCAGCCTGTACTTCATGCATCCAGGCTAACAATACGCACTCTTTGAAAACCTCCTTTCCAACTTTGCGAAGCAAGCGTTTCTGTTCAGAAACGGGTGCGCCGTGGTTGAGTGGCAGAGGAGGAGAGGTAAGTGTGTGAAGCATGGTTTTTTGCGCATTGGAAAGTCGCCAGCGCTGAACAATATGCTCAAGCACCTGACCCGGCTGTGCCTGCTGCAAAACAAGCGCGGCTATGCGGCGTAAGGCGTTTGGTATGAGGTGGTATTGCTCTTCTAAAGCGCATAGAATCTCCAGTTCCGACGGTTGTACGAATCCCAGTTGCGGCAATATTCCATTTAAAAACATCAATCTTATCACAGGCACATGCTGTTTTCTGACGCTTAGCAGTTTAAGCATTTCGGCACCGACGCGCTCGCCGGAAAGCTGCGTCAGGCCTTCCTGCATGCTTCCAAGCAGTGTATGCGTTTGTGCATCGGTGGTATCAAATCCAAGCTGTGCAAGCAGCCGATAATAACGCAAGATTCGTAAATAATCTTCCCTCACGCGATCAGCGGTATTGCCGATGAAGCGCAGATAATGATTTTGTAAATCAGTAAGGCCATGATGATAGTCGAAAATCTGTCCGGATGCGTTTGCATAAAGCGCATTGACCGTAAAATCACGTCTGTCTGCGTCTTCTTGCCAATTGTCTGTGAAAACCACTTCGGCGTGCCGGCCATCGCAGGCGGTGTCGCGCCGAAGCGTGGTGATTTCAAATTGCTTCGCGCCGATCACGGCGGTAACGGTGCCGTGCTGCAATCCGGTGGGAATAACATGGATTCCTTGCGCCATTAAGCCTTTTAAAAGCGCTTCCGAAGGCATTGGTGTGGCCATATCCACATCCCATACTTCTCGCTTAAGCAAC
>CAZRJZ010000023.1:2369-8890 GCA_964600465.1 uncultured Rickettsiales bacterium | reverse complement strand
CCTACAAAACGGGCATCAGCACCGATGGCGTCAAGCGCGGTCAACAACGATATGGTTTCCGGCCATTGGCGCCAGGCGGATTGCGGAAGGGATACGGCGCTCATGTGCGCGTTTACTCGTTGTGTGCAACGGGTTTTAGCCCGTGCGTTACCGCTTCGCGTTCGTCGAACACAAAGCATGCGCCCTCCCAAAGGCTCTGTTCTTCCGGCATATCTTTCAAATATTGCAAAATGCCGCCCTGGAGTTGATAGACTTCCTGATAACCCTTTTCATGCATCCAGGCGGTAAGTTTTTCGCAGCGTATGCCGCCGGTGCAAAACGTGGCGATTTTGGGCGTGCTTGCCGGATCGAAATGTTTCTCGATATAACCGGTCAGTTCTTTGAAATACTGAATGTCCGGATTGATGGCGCGTTTAAAAGTGCCTTTTTCCACCTCATACTTGTTGCGCGTGTCAAGCACCACAACCGATTCATCCGCGATCAGCTTGTTCCATACGCCGGCAGGCACATTCTGCCCCATGCCGCGCGTTGGCGAAGCGGGAACGCCCATGTTAATCAGCTCGCGCTTTAGCCGAATTTTTGATTTTTTAAACGGCATGGCGGAGCAGGCGCTTTCTTTGGTTTTTAACTGATGCAACTGCGGATGTGTGCGCAATAACTCAAGCAAGGATTGCGTTCCTTCTTCGCTTCCCGCGACGGTGGCGTTAATGCCCTCCGGCGCCAGCAGGACAATGCCCTTCAGATCGTGACGATCCATATGCGCTTTAAGGGGTGCGCGCCATGTTATGTAATCCGTAAACGGAAAAAAATGGTAAAACGTAACAACCTTTATGTCCATTATCTCTCTCATGCTATCTCGCTTGCATCAATGCTGTTTGCAAGGTATATTTCCGCATTATGGCAGCACCCATTTCATCCGCATTTAACGGCAACACCCCGGTTGGGGGCGCTTCCTTCGGCGGCGGCCGTGCGCAGAACCGTCAGGCGCAGGCGCAACCGAGCGCCGCGTTGGTTAAACCGCCTCAAGCGCACGAGAATTATATTCCCTCTCCCGATTCGATGCAAACGCTAATAGGAAACGCCACGAATGCGCTCAAGCAAGGTTCTTGTTGGGAGCGGGGGAGCATTCTTAATCTGCTGGTGTAAGCGTCAGCGTGAATATTTCTTCGTAAGTTCGCGCAGTTCTTTTAGCAACTCTCTGCCTGTCTCGCCGGCATCGCCCGTTATTTTGTGAGCAATGAGCGCTTTGATGGATTGCGCGTGTTTGAGCAGCACTTCGGAGCGAAGCGTCTGGCCGCGTTCAGAGCCGGCGCGGCAATAGCAGTAAAGCTGCCAGGCGATATCCGACACGCAGGCATAGCCAAATGTTCCGGCGCGGGATTTGATCGAGAGCGCGGCGTTGTTCAAGGCGTTTGTGCCACCTGCCTTATCGCCTGCCGCAATACGCCCTATGGCCTGTTCCACTGCTGCAATATCTTCGCGTATCCATTCTAAGGATGCGTCTTGCGCGTCATTGAATACGTCTTGTGCTTGAGCAATCATGGAATCGGTGATGATCTCGCTAAGCGGCGTATTGATCCCAAGCTTTTTACGCAACGAAAAATCCGGTGGCACCATACGCGGACGGACAATTTTATTCACTGCGCCAGCCTGGTCTTTTGAAATCAATGCGGGCTGATTAGAAGTGTCCCGCCGATCTTTTTCCGGAGCAATGCCGGCGGTGCCTTTGCGCCTTCTGTCCGGCCCTGTAAATCCTTGCGAGAGCACAAAAGGCCTCGGACGCTCGACTATCTCCGAGATGCGGTGCACGATGGTTTTTGCGTTAAGAGGTTTGAGCAAATATTCATTTACGCCGCAATCGCGGGCGGTTTGCACGTCTATGGCGCTGCCGCGTCCGGTAAGCATAATCATGGGAAGCAGGGGGTTACGGAAGCTTTTATCGCTCCGCACGTAGCGCACTAAATCCGGCCCACTCATATGCTCCAGGTTCCATTCCGTAAACACAAGATCAACGTTATGATAGGTAAGCAAATGTTTGGCATCCTTGCCATTGCGGGCAAGTGTGACGTCAGAAAATCCAAGACTCAGCAGAACGGAACGTACAATAGGCGAAAGCTGGAAATCATGATCTACGATCAAGAGAGAAATATTGCGCAGCTTGGAGTGATAGCCGCCTTCTCCGAACATCATGGCCTCATTCAGTCAATCGGGATATTAACGTTATTAGCGGGGTTATGGCTCGCCGCGTCTCTGCGATGCGCGTAACGCGAGCCGGGAAGCGAGGCACCGTAGCCGCCAGACAATGGTGCGGAAGTTGCAGAAGTGTAATTCCTTACGACTTCCGGTGGAGTGTAGGCTTGTTTTGTTTCCGTATCCAGCACTTCTTCATTGTTTTTCGTATTGTTCGAGGATGCAGAAGGCGCCGGCGCACTTAGGGTTCCCGTCGATGCCACAGGTAGGGACTTCGATTCCGCCGCTGGAGCCTCTTGCGGTGCGGAGGTCGCCACAGGCGCTGTTGAAGCTGGAAGCGGTTCTGCCGTTTGCTCAGGGCGTCCGGAGGTTTTTCCCCCTTCTTCTAATTCAGCCTTTTTTTTTAATTCAGTCACCGGCTTTTCTGGTGCCGATGCATCCTGATCATGCATCATGCTACGCATAATGTCGGCTTCGCTTTTGGTAGAGTCCCGGCGTTTCAAATACTCGGCAATGGCGAACTTACCCGCCGTTTCATCCTGGAACTTCCACAAGCCGTTTAAAGCGCCTTCCATGATCATGGAGTAAACCGAGGTTTCGATTGCCTGACGCACTGCAAGCTGGCTTGGCTCGTTTACGGTGAATCCGGCCTCAGCCTCTAGTAGCTTGTCGATAGAGAAGTAACGTGAAACGCTGGCGGAGAGTCCGTAAGAGAAAATGGTTTTTGAGCTGGTGACGGAAAGAAGCACCTCGCCGTTTTGCACGCTGGTGGCCCGTAGATATACGGTTACAATATCTCTGCGGTATTCGGTTGAGCCGCCGATGCCGAAGTAACGCGCTCCCACTCCTCCGGTCATGACGTTGGAATCATAAAATACAATCCCGCCTTCCAGCAATACGCCGCCATAGATAAGGGGAGGGAGGTTTTGTAATTGCTGACCGTGCGCGTCTGCGTAATCCTGGCGCATAGCCCGCACGATAGCGCGCTCCTGCATCAGGTTTTTTAAGCCGCCGCGTTCTGCCACCATGAACCATTTGCGTGCCCCAGAATCCAACAGCGCTTTGGTAAGGACTGAAAGGCCGCCTTTGGTAACGGCGCTGGAATAATCCGTGATTTTATCATTGGCTTTGAATTGTCCGGTTTGATCCTGGAATTCATACACCGATACCGGAACCCGCTGCATAGGAGCCGGAAGGTCGCGGAGGATTTCGCCGGAACGCGTAATGTCCGTGACTTTGGCGTCGCTGACCATGGGGTTATCGAACGCGCCCATGCGCGCGCAACCGGTGAGCGTTAATGTCAAAAGAGAAAGAAGAAAAAGTTTTTTCATGACTGGCCTATATGGGGAAGCTTAAAATGGTGTCGCCTTTAACGGGATCGTGGATTGTCACATAGCGTGTGCCGGCGGTTGTATAATAAGTAATGCTCCTGCCGTCTCCGAGTACAATCGTTCCTGTATCGGGGCTGCCGGCGAAAAGTTGCGTGAGTATGCGGTTGCTGATTCCGTAGATAACGGCGTTTTGGATCAGCTGAGAGGTGGAATCCGTGCCGGCGCTTGTATCTTTATGTTTGGATAAGCTTCCTTGATTGGAAAGCGACTGATAAAAATACGGCGATCCTGGAGAGGAAAACGATGGGGTATAGACCAATGTGCTGGCGGAAGCCGTGTTGGCGGCGAGCAAAAAGAGCGCCCCTGCAATGCTTGTGCACCTATTTTTTTTCATAAGAATTCGTCCTTTGGTAACTTCAATTTTTCTGGAGATGATCGTTATTTTAAGCGGATAATGGTACACGAAATTTATAAGCGATAGGTTAATAATTATCAATAACTTCTTCGGAGCTAGCGCCGTTCTGGTCCTCCATATAGACATTGTGGCGTCCCACTTGCGACTTGACAATGGAATTTTCTTCGCCTTTTTGCTTTATCTTCATGCGGTTGGATTCTCCTGTTTGTGTGGCGTTCACATGGTTCTTTTTACCGCTTTGCTGAATATCAATATGATTCGTTTCGTCCATATCGCCGGAATTGGGCGCGCCGGGGGATTTTTGGGGCGATTTTAATTTAAGTTCCGCAATAGCGTTTTCCTCTCCAAACTGGCTGCGCATCGCTTCGCTGGCCCGGCCGTATTGGCTAATGCGCGGGTCGTTGATGACTTGTTGCTGAAAATCATCCGGCCGGTTTTTGTCAACCAGTAGCGTGTCTTCCCCTTTATGGCTTGTTTTGGATTGCTGCTGTACGCTGGCTGTATTATGGCCGCCGACTTGCTCAATAATAACGCTATCTTGCGCGTAGGCAGAGCTTGCCGCCGGGAGCAATAAAGCCAGGAATGGAAAGCGTTTATGCATGGCGTGTCTCCTAAGAAAGTATCCTGCTGATTTTTTGTACATCTTCGCCTGTTGATTCAACCGGGAGCGCAGGATAGCAAAAAGGGCACGATCCGCCAAGCGTATCATGCCCTCTTATTCGCTTCCGTTAGAATGAATTACTTCTGAACGATGGTGAAGCTATTGCCGTTGCCGATCTGCGTGGCGCTTACAGAGTGTCCGCTGCCGTACTGCGTGATGGAGGCATAGTTGCCATTGCCGTACTGGTCGATCTGGGCGTCGTTATTCTCGCCGTCTTGATAGGTATAGGCGGTATTGCCGATGCCCTGCTGGTTCAGGCGGGCAAAGTTAGCATAACCATCCTGGTAAGCGGAGGCGTTGTTGTACTGGCCTTGCTGCGTAAAGAGCGCCACTTCGGAGTTGCCGAAGATGCGTGCTTTAGCGAAGTTGCCGATGCCGTTGGCTTTAGAATCCACCAGGCTTGTTTCCGCATCAACAGCGATGTCAAAGGAGTTCTGGCCGTCGTCGGTGACGTATACGGTGTTGTATTCGCCATCAACCGATACTGAACCGGTGTTGCCGGTAGCGGCAGAGGATTGGTTCAACTGGATGTGAACCAGGTTGCCCCAGCCGTCGGTAGAAACTTTTGCAGCGTTGTTATAGCCGCTCTCCGTTGCATATACGTAGTTTTCTCCCAGACCGTTCAGCTCCAGGTAGTTTGTGTTTCCAGTTTGGTTGAGTTCAGCGTAGTTGCTGCTGCCGCCCTGATAGCCGGTGATGACGTTGCTGGCACCGATTTGGTTGGCGATTACGATATGGTCTTCGCCTTTCTGCGCAAAATACAGGCCGTTGCTGTCGCCCCCCTGGTAGGCAATAATTCCTAAATTGTCGCCGTCTTGTACGAGGTTGGCTTTGTTTCCGCCGCCAACTTGGCTAAGGAAGATTTTGTTTTCATCGGCAGATGCGTTAAAAGCCAGCAAGGAAATAGCGGCGGTCAGCGCGAGAAGGGATTTTTTCATTGTCGTGGTCTCCATTATAATGGTGGGTTATTTTGGGTAAAACTCTGTAGAAGTTAATAAATCATTAACTTTCCGAATTCAGACAGTTTTATCGCTAAAAGAAGATAAAGTCCAGCGGAATTTTAATACTATTTTAACTAGTTGTTCGGGGAGAAAATGCGGCGGCTTATAAAAGTTAATAAGATAATGCGTCAGAAAATATTAATATAAACGAGGAATGGCGGTAAGAAGAGAAATTTAATGTATTAGTTATCAGTAACTTTACCATTTTAAAAGTTTTTGAACCTATGCTGATTGAAATCATTATGTGGATGTTAATAAGTTAATAGGGTCATTTAACTGTCGCGATATGAATAGATTTCTACATAAGCGTTTTTATACGCTTCTTTGCGGGATTGTTTTCGCTTTGCCGTTGATTGCTCTGGTTTACCAGATCATCGTGGTGATGGACGAACAGATTTCTGAATACGAAAGGGCGCAACTAGGAACCCGGTATAATGAGGTGTTGTTCGACCTGCTGAATCATACGCAAGAAATGCAAAGCCTGGCTTATGCCGCTCAGCAGGGAAACGGAGTCGCGGGGGAAGGACTGTTACAGGAACAGCAGAACTTAAACAGCGCCATCAACGCTGCTGATAGCATTGATCAGTCGCTGGGGGTGGTTTTCGGCATTCGCTATAACTGGCAGAAAACACAACAGAGCGTGAGGGCTGCCACCGCAAATGACCCGGATTCTTATACCAAGGCGGTGGATGCCATTAAGGCATTTATTGCGGATGTGCGTGATCATTCAAGCCTCTCTGCGTCTTCGAGCGCGGAGGGTTACTATCTCTCGCGGTTGATTACATTAAACATTCCGGAGTTAATGCTTGAATCCCAGCGCTTACAGGGGATTTTACTGGCAAAGGCGGCGTCCGGTTCTCCCGTTATTCAAGAGCGGTTGCAGGCGCAGGGTCCGCAAATCAATTATCATGTGGTGAAGCTTA
>CAZRJZ010000023.1:0-2359 GCA_964600465.1 uncultured Rickettsiales bacterium | reverse complement strand
GCGTTACTGTTAGAATCAACCGATCACGTTGCCATGCTGGAAGCGATCAGCGCACTGAAAAAAGGGTATATCGATTTAAATAAGTATTCCTCCTACGCGCTCAACGAAGTGCTAAACAAACAAAAAGAATATAAGGAATTTCTAAAGAAACTGATCGTGGGTTTGAGCATTGGCGCGTTCCTCGGTATTATCGGATTGCTGGATGCCTTGCATTGTAATCTGGCAAAAGCGAACCGGGCGGAAAAAGAAACCAAGCGTTATTCGGAAGCGTTGGAGAATGAGCGGGTTGCGCTCATTGAGGCCAGGAAAGCCGCGGAACAAGCCAACGTGGCGAAGTCTGACTTTCTTGCCAATATGTCGCATGAGTTGCGGACGCCGCTCAACAGCATTCTGGGCATGAACCGTCTTTTGTTAAAATCCTCGTTGGACGAAGAGCAGCGCCAGCTTGCCGGCACGGTTTTGCAGTCTTCCAATAATCTGCTTGAGATTGTAAACGACATTCTGGATCTCTCTAAAATCGAAGCGGGAGAGGTGGAGTTGGAGAGTATTGGCATCAGCTTGGGTACCGTTTTGGAAAATGCTGCTTTCACCCTTAAACATATCGCCAACGAAAAAGGCCTTGAACTGCGTAAAGCATTTGATGCCGCCGCCTTGCCGCTGGTGCTCGGCGATCCTACGCGTTTGGCGCGTGTGCTTAATAATCTGATCGGCAATGCGATTAAATACACGCATGAAGGGCATATTACCGTGCGTGCGGCGTGCGAAGGGGCCGGAGATGGAAAAATTATTTTCTATTGTGAGGTAATCGATACCGGCATTGGTATTCCGCCGGAAAAACATGCGAGCATATTTGAGAAATTCACTCAAGCCGATACTTCCACCACGCGTAAATACGGAGGAACGGGCCTGGGTCTTGCCATTACCCGGCAGTTGGTGGAACTGATGGGCGGAGAGATTGGCGTAAAGAGCGAGGCAGGCAAGGGATCCAATTTCTGGATTCGTATTCCTTATACGCTTACCGATACTTTGGAAGACGATGCGCATTCTTCCCTACTGCTTGTGGGAAAAGGCACGTTGCCTGCCGGGCAGGCGCGTGTTTTGGTGGCAGAAGATCACCCGGCGAACCAGATGCTGGTAAAAAAGATCATGAAGGACTTTGGCGTGCAGCATTACACGATCGCTAATGACGGTGCCGAGGCCGTAGAGCACTTTCGTAACCAACGCTGGGACGTGGTGCTGATGGACTGCCAAATGCCGAATAAAAATGGTTATGAGGCATCCAGGGAAATTCGGGAAATTGAAGAAGGCTCAGGCAAATGCGTCCCCATCGTGGCCATGACTGCTAACGCGATGGCGGGTGATCGTGAAAAATGCGCCGCCCATGGCATGACGGACTATGTCAGCAAGCCTATCAACCTGGATGCGCTAAAGCGCATCTTGAGCCAGTGGTTGCTATTTGCAGGCAGCGCGCCTGCGCCGCATGGATTGCTTGAGGCGGAAGTTGAGGAAGGCGGTAACGCTGAAAGCCCTGTGATTGATCTTTCGCAGCTGCGTGGTTTTACGGGCGGGAATATAGAGGAAGAGCGGGAATTTATCACGGTGCTGATTGAGCAATCGGATAAAAACATGGCCATGTTGGAAGCGACATCCACTATGGAAATAAGCGCTGCATGGCGCGAAGCGGCGCATATGTTCAAAGGCGGCGCAGCCGGAATAGGCGCTAAGCGATTAAGCGGACTTTGCAGTCAGGCTCAGCATATGGAAGCTACGCCGGGGGCCAATGGCGCTCCGCTCTATGGCGCTATTTCAGCGGAATACGCACGCGTCAAGCAGGCGCTGCAGGCGGAGGGGCTGTTGTAGGCCGCCCCCCCGCGGACGGGGGAGGCGGTTTATGATGACCGTTAGGCCGCCGCTCTTCTTCCTCCTGCTGGCGGGGATGTTCCAGGCGACGGAGGCGGAGTTATTGCGCCTAAATCAGCCAGCTGCACGGGCGGTGGTACTGCTTGTTGCACCTGTTGGGATTTGATGATTCCCTCCCTAGCCTTTTCAAAGGCAGTATAACCGGCAACCATCTCGAAAGAGTTCGGAAGACGCAACTCGTCTTTGTAATGTCCGGTGATCTTATAATTTTTGAGAGGGTGATCTTTTTCCAGTTTTGACCCAACGTGAGATAAGAAATCCTGCGTCGCCGAAGACTTCCGGCCGAATCTATCGGAAATGCATCTCTTAAACACATCCAGGTCAGTGAGCAGGCTTTCTGGGGCAGTGGTGGAAATTGTCTTGCGAACAGCGTTGAGGAATTTTGCTTGGTCTTCCTTACTCTGCGCTTTTAGGGCCGCATACAGTTCTTCTACCTCGG
>CAZRJZ010000022.1:8155-10039 GCA_964600465.1 uncultured Rickettsiales bacterium | reverse complement strand
ACCCATACCGGGGACATCTGGATAAAAATGGGCAGGAAAAGCGCTATAAACCCCGATACCCAGCCGATGAACAACAGCGCCCACTGAATGGATATTACGCCGAAGATAAGTCTGGATACCATAGGGCAGCGTCTTTTTTGGATGTTATAACAGGTTGTTGTAAGCAAGATAAGTGCCGCTGGCTCCAACATAAAGCGCTTCCATCAGGGCAGCGGAGACACTCCAGAAATTTATGCCTTCCACATAAATGGCGCGCACCAGAAAGAAATATTTTACGGCATTAAAAAGGCCGGAGGCGAGCAGGAAATGGGTGGTAGTGCCGCCATAATCCACGCCGATGGCGCTGAGGATGGTAAAAAAGAGCAGGATGGGGGAGGGGTAGACGAAAACAATGCCAAAAACCTGTGCCCAGCGCTTAAAATATGAAACGCTAATGAGTGCCCATTGCAGCAAAGAGACGAAGAAAGAAATTCCAGAAAACATAAGGTTACTCTTATGATATGACAGTCGCACGATGGTAGTGCAGGGGGGGTGCATGTGTCAATCAACGAGTTTTTTTGCGCCGGGATTCTGGTCAGTTGGGGCGGGAAATCTGCTCCGGGCTATCGAGCGAGAAAGCCGGAATGGAGATGGAAAAAAGCTCACCGGACGCGGTTTGCATTTCATAATGGCCGTGCATAATACCGGACGGCGTGTGCAGCGATGCGCCGCTGGTATACTGAAAGGCCTCTCCAGGTTCCAGTTTCGGCTGCTCGCCTACCACGCCAGAGCCGTGTACTTCCTGCACATGTCCGTTGGCGTCGGTGATATGCCAATAGCGGTTGATTAGTTGCACGATCTCCTGCCCATGATTTTCCACCTGGATAGTATATGCCCATACGTAGTGATCTTCCTCAGGCACGGACTGGGATTCCAGGTAGATCGGGTCTACCGATACACGGATGTTGCGTGTGGTGGCATGGTACATCGGGGTTCCGTGGTTGGTTTCGTTGATCTTAAAGATTAAGAAATGTGAATTCTCTATGATTTATCGTGGCTTGTCAATATATGGGTGTATTTTTTGTGCGTTAATAATTGCATTGACAAGCCGGTGTTATCTTACTAGGGTCGCAGCCCTGTTTGATCTTTCAAGGAATAGCTGTATGAAGGTTTTGAGTTCCCTCAAATCCGCAAAAGTGCGGGACAAGAATTGCCGCGTGGTACGCCGCAAAGGCCGCGTTTACGTCATTAATAAGAAAAATCCAAGGTTTAAGGCTCGCCAGGGCTAATTTAGCGTTTCGGTTAAGTGCTAATCGAACAGGCTGGAAACGCTGGTTTCATCGGAGATGCGGCGGATCGCCTCGGCCAGCAGCGGCGCTATCGACAAAATACGAATATTCCGCGCTTGTCTCACCGCGTCCGTGGGTGGGATCGTGTCGGTGGCAACCAACGATTGTAAGGGAGAGGCGGTAATGCGCTCCACCGCCTTGCCAGAAAATACGCCGTGCGTGACATAAGCAGACACGGAAGCTGCGCCTGCATTTGCCAGAGCTTCGGCGGCGTTGCAGAGCGTGCCGGCGGAATCAACGATATCGTCGTATAAAATACAGTCTCTGTCCGCTATATCGCCAATAATATTCATGACTTCCGACACCCCGGCATGCTCGCGGCGCTTATCCACAATGGCCAGATCGGCGTTGAGGCGCTTGGCAAGCGCGCGCGCGCGTACTACGCCTCCTACGTCTGGAGAAACCACTACTAACTCACGTCCTTTGTATTTTTCTAGTATATCCTGCACCACCACAGGCGCCGCATAGAGATTATCAACGGGAATATCAAAGAAGCCTTGAATCTGGCCGGCGTGCAGGTCAATGGTAAGCACCCGATCCGCTCCGGCGGAAGTAA
>CAZRJZ010000022.1:3963-8127 GCA_964600465.1 uncultured Rickettsiales bacterium | reverse complement strand
TAGGGGTGCGGGAGCCCATTTTCCGATCCTGTCGCGCATAGCCGAAATAAGGAAGCACCGCCGTAACGCGTTTTGCCGAAGCGCGCCTCAGCGCATCCAGGCATACCAGCAGTTCCATCATGTGGTCGTTAGCGGGAAAGCTGGTGGATTGAATAACGAACACATCCTCCCCGCGGACGTTTTCATGGATTTCCACGAATACTTCCTGGTCGGCGAAGCGGCGGACGCTGGCGCTGGTGAGCGGTACGCGCAGATACTCGCCCACAGCCGTGGCAAGGGGGCGATTGCTGTTACAAGAGAGTAGTTTCATAAATAAAACGCACGCTGGAGGGTTGACCTGCTATAGCAACGGCTTTAACGCTTGTAAAGGCAAACACCGATGGAAAATACCTGAATGCTGAGCGTGGTGTTAGAAAATGGTTTGAAAAAACTTCCGTACACGCCTAGGGTGCCGGCTTAACTTTATATGGCATGCGTATTGGGCAAGAACATGATCTTTTCTAAAGAAGGGGTGAATAAGGCCGGTCTTAAGAGTTGGGACGCCGAAGTAATCCGTATCCTTGCCGGATTGGTCTTGGTGGTGGTGGCGCTTGGGGTGTTTAAATCCGCGGCGTGGGCAATAATCTCGGTATTCGTGCTCATGTTTTGTCGCACGCGCTCAGATGTTAAGGTGCTGATTTACGCCGGAGTACTGGCGCTTACGCTGCGCAGTTTGTTGTTTGAGCCATTCCATATTCCCTCTGGCTCCATGAAGGGGAATTTATTGATTGGCGATTATCTCTTTGTTTCTAAATATCGTTATGGTTATAGCCGTTATTCCTTTCCTCTTGGGTTGCCGTTGTTTGAGGGGCGAGTGCTTGAGATGAGCAAGCCGCAGCGTGGCGATGTGGTGGTGTTCCGTCTGCCTACCGACCCAAAAATTGACTATATCAAACGCGTAATCGGCCTTCCTGGAGATACGGTACAGGTGCGGGAAGGGATCCTGTATATCAACGGCGCGCCGTTGCCGCGTACCAAATCAGGCGTTTTCGAAGACGAAGGAGAGGGGCTGCGTAGCGTGCCCACAAGCATTCCCGTCTACACCGAAACCTTGCCGGAAGGAAAGAAGATCGATATATTGCAAGAGAGAGTAACGGGTTTTGAGAATAACACCGGTATCTATACCGTGCAGCCGGGGCATTATTTTATGATGGGCGACAACCGTGACAATTCGCGTGACAGCCGGTTTCTGGACCATGTGGGCTATGTGCCGGAGGAAAATATTATCGGCCGGGCGGAGCTGATTTTCTTTTCTTTGGATATTGGCAGCATCCGAGGATTTAAGGGGATTCGGTGGGATCGCATGTTCCGGTTGATCCATTAGATTCCATGAAGGCGCTTGAAGAAACTTTGCATTATGCGTTCCGATCGAAGGAATTGCTGCGTCAGGCGCTGGCGCATTCCAGCCGCGCCAAAGAAGTGAATAATCAGCGGCTTGAATTTCTAGGCGATGCTATTTTAGGCGCGGTTATCGCCGATATGCTTTATACGCATTTTCCGCAGGAAAGAGAAGGCAGTCTGGCGCGCAGGCATGCGGCGCTGGTATGCGGCGAAACGCTTGTGGATGTGGCGCGCGATTTAAAGCTGGGAGAGTATATGCTGCTTTCAGCCGGCGAGGCGGCGGCGGGAGGGCGGGATACGCCTTCGAATCTGGAAGATGCGTTGGAAGCCTTGATTGGCGCTATTTATCTCGATGGCGGGTTTGAAGCGGCGCAACGTTTTATATTGCCCCGCTGGGAGATCCTTGCCAGAAGCGCCGGAGCGGCTCCCAAGGATCCAAAAACAGCGCTTCAAGAATGGGCGCAGGCCAGAAGCAAGCCGGTGCCTGCCTATACGCTTGTTGGGAGCGTCGGTCCGGCCCATGCGCCGCTGTTTACCGTGGAAGTGAGCGTAGAGGGCGTGCAGCCGGTGCAGGCGCAAGCCAAATCCAAGCGCGCCGCCGAAATGGCCGCGGCTGCAGAGATGCTTGACGCTGTGAAGCAGGGATAGTTTCCCTTGTCGCAAGCGCTGGACAGCACGCTCTGGTCTGCTATAAACGCCGCCTGTCCCACGTTGAAGGGGCGCAGGCTGAAGGCATGTAGGAGTGTAGCTCAATTGGTAGAGCACCGGTCTCCAAAACCGGGGGTTGCAGGTTCGAGTCCTGTCGCTCCTGCCATTTTTTTCTAAGAAATGGCGCCGTTATACCTATCGCACGTCAAGAGTTGGATTTATTCCAAGGATTTTTGTTCAATGATACAGGGAAAAATCGACGGAATACTTATGGATATTTCGAGACTTTTCCCTGTATTAGTGGGCGATACATCCGCCTGTGAAGAAAAGCAGCTCTTGACGTGCGAGTGGTATAGTTTGTCTGTTATGCCAGTTCACCGCTGGCTGATTAAAACGGGATGGTGTATTGATGCCGTGATCGTTTGCTTAAACTTCTAAGCGTAATATCGGTTAGAAAGAGCGCTATGCTGAACCACTGCCTGCGTGCCCACCGCCAAAATCACAGAAAATCCGGTTTTTCCCTGTTGCAGCTTTCGGTGCTGATGGCAGCGGCGGCGATTATTGCCGTTTCCGTGCTTCCGGGTCAGGAAAGCAGTAATTATTACGCGCGCATGCAGCAAACGCGTCAGCGTATGCAAACAATAGAAGAGGCCACGAAGGGCTTTATGGCGATAAATGGCCGCCGGCCATGCCCGGCAGATGCGACTATCGACGTTGGCGCGGCAAATTTTGGCCGGGAAGCGGCAAGTTCCGGCACTTGTAGCGGTGGGACGCCGGCGGCGAATTTGGTAGGCTCCGGCGGCAATGCCAATGTGGTGGCAGGAGGCGTTCCCACGGTGGCGCTCGGATTGGCGGATGACTACGCGATGGATGGGTTTGGGCATCGGCTCACCTACATAGTGGATAAGCGCGCAACGTCCACGTCTACCTGCCGGGCGCTCCAAGGCGGCGTAACGCCGCAAACCGGATATGTGGGCGATATCGAGATTCGCAGCTCTGCTGCTGGCGTTACGCTCAATAACATCATGTGGGCCTTGCTCAGCCATGGGGAAGATGCGCATGGCGCATTCCAGATGCAGGGGCAGGGCACGGTGGGTGGATACTCGGTCGCAAACCGCATTAATACCGGAAACTCCGATACCGACAGTTTGAAAAACGCTTCCGTCGATAGCAGTTTTGTAGAAGCGTTTACTAAAATATTCGTGCAGAAAGAAAAGACATCCAGCTTCGATGATTTGCTCTGGTATGCGCAAGATACGCGCAATACATGCTGTTTAGGGGTTGCGTGCAAGCAAAGCGGTTTCCGTATTGACGGCGTCTCTGCCAGCGATTATGCGGGTCATGCGCTTGCCGGCGGCGATATTAATGGCGATGGGATTGGTGATTTAGTGATCGGCGCTTATAATGCTTCGCCGGGCGGCATTTCCCATGCGGGATCTGTCTATGTGCTGTTTGGTTCGCGGAACGGTTTTTCCAGCCCGTTTGCTTTAAGTGGCTTGGACGGTGCTAACGGATTCCGTCTTGATGGCGTGGCGGCGAACCATTATGCCGGATTTGCGGTCGCGGTGGCGGACGTGAACGCCGACGGCAAAGCGGATATCGTAATCGGCGCGTATGGCGCTAATACTTCTGCCGGCTATACGTACGTGGTTTATGGCGGATCAACGCGCAAAAGCGGTGCGGCCTGGTCTGCGACGCAGACGCTTGCGACCGGCGGCGGCAATCTGATCGACGGCACGGACGGCTTCCGGCTGGACGGTGCGGCGTCCTTGCACTATGCGGGGTATGCGTTGGCGGTGGGCGATTTTAATGGCGATAACAAGAAGGATATATTGGCTGCTGCGTATGGCGCTAATACTTCTGCCGGCTATACGTACGTGGTTTATGGCGGCTCAACGCGCAAAAGCGGCGCGGCCTGGTCTGCGACGCAGACGCTTGCGACCGGCGGCGGCAATCTGATCGACGGCACGGACGGCTTCCGGCTGGACGGTGCGGCGTCCTTGCACTATGCGGGGTATGCGTTGGCGGTGGGCGATTTTAATGGCGATAACAAGAAGGATATATTGGCTGCTGCGTATGGCGCTAATACTTCTGCCGGCTATACGTACGTGGTTTATGGCGGCTCAACGCGCAAAA
>CAZRJZ010000022.1:0-3863 GCA_964600465.1 uncultured Rickettsiales bacterium | reverse complement strand
CGGCCTGGTCTGCGACGCAGACGCTTGCGACCGGCGGCGGCAATCTGATCGACGGTACGGACGGCTTCCGGCTGGACGGCGTTACGGCCGGTGATTCAGTGTCGCGCGCGGTCTCTGCGGGAGATATAAACGCCGATGGCAAAACAGATATGATCATTGCCGGTTATCCGGCTAATACTTCTGCCGGCTATACGTACGTGGTTTATGGCGGCTCAACGCGCAAAAGCGGCGCGGCCTGGTCTGCGACGCAGACGCTTGCGACCGGCGGCGGCAATCTGATCGACGGTACGGACGGCTTCCGGCTGGACGGCGTTACGGCCAATGACTATTCGGGCTTTGCCTTGGCAACTACCGATCTTAATGGGGATGGTAAAGATGATGCCATTGTCGGCGCGTACGGAGCCAATTCCGGTGCGGGATATGTCTACATGGTTTCCGGAAGCCGCAGCACGGTATGGTCTTCCAGTACATTGTTGAACGCGTTGCCTTAGGCCGTTAGAGGATTCTTAGGGCTTGTTCCAGATCTGCTTGCAGATCGGAAGCGTCTTCAATGCCCACGGAGAAGCGGATTAAATTCTCGCTGATGCCGATGGTTTCGCGCTCGGCGGCGCTAATGCTGGCGTGGGTGCTGGACGCGGGGTGATTGATGAGGCTTTTGGTGTCGCCAAGATTGTTGGAGATGTCGATAAGCTGAAGGCGATTTAAGAAGTGGAACGCGGCTTCCCTTCCGCCATGCAACTCAAACGCAATCATCGGGCCGCCGTTTTTCATTTGTTTTTGCGCCACCGCAAACTGCGGATGGCTCGGCAGTCCGGGATAAAAGACACGCGAAACTTTTTTGTTATTTTCTAGAAATTCAGCAAGTTGTGCGGCATTGCTGCAATGTTGCTTTAACCGAAGTGAAAGCGTTTCTATGCCCTTATAGGTGATCCAGGCGTTAAAGGGACTCATGTGCGGTCCGGTGTGACGATGGAATGGAAGCACCACAGACTCGATAA
Organism: uncultured Rickettsiales bacterium; assembly: GCA_964600465.1. Taxonomy (GTDB): domain Bacteria; phylum Pseudomonadota; class Alphaproteobacteria; order Rickettsiales; family SXRF01; genus CAYMDD01. The sequence goes on along the minus strand of CAZRJZ010000022.1, from coordinate 2,865 downwards.
AATCTTTGCTGCCTAAAATCGCTCCGCCAAGCGTTCTGCCCTGGCCTTCCATATGTTTGGTGGTGGAATAGACTACCAGATCCGCTCCCAGCTTCAGAGGATGCTGCAGTATGGGCGTTGCAAACACATTATCCACAATGAGTTTTGCGCCGTGCGTTCGGCAAAGCTGAGAAACCTCCGCGATGTCGATGATTTCCAGCGTGGGGTTGGCAGGCGTTTCAATAAATACGCACGCGGTATTCGGTTTAAACGCAGCCTTCCATGCGGCCAGATCGGGGCCGTCCACCAGCGTCACTGTCACGCCAAAACGTGGCAGAATTTGTGTGACAATGTAATAGCAAGAGCTGAAAAGTATTTTATTTGCAATAAGATGATCGCCGCTTCTTAACTGGCACATCAGCGAGGCGAATACCGCCGCCATGCCGCTTGCCATGACAATGCAACGTTCTGCGCCTTCCAGCAATGCCAGACGTTCTTCCAGCATCTCCAAGCTGGGGTTGGAATACCGGCCATAATAATAGCCAGGGTCTTGGCGGGCAAAACGCGCTTGCGCATGTTCAGCCGAATCAAAGACATAGGCGGAGTTTAAAAACAGGGCTTCACTGGTTTCCCCGACCTCGGTGCGTTTGACTCCGGCGTGAACCAGCAGCGTACCGGTTTTCCAGTTGCTTAAGAAGGGCTTTTGTTTCATAGTGTTAACCTTATGCGCGGCACCAATCCAATCCGACCACCCGTCCAGCATGACGGAAGCACGCTCGATGTCAAGACCATCTTCCTAACGTTGCAAGGAGAAGGGCCGTATGCGGGCTGGCCGGCGGTGTTTGTCCGGCTTGGCGGGTGTAACTTGGCGTGCACGTTTTGCGATGCGGAATTCGAAGAATTCTCAAGCAGTTCTATCTCGGAAATCATAAGCAGGGTGAGGGCGTTAAGCCATAGAGAAGGAAGGCGGGTATGTTCCCTGGTGGTAATCACGGGGGGAGAACCGTTCAGGCAAAATATCAGTCCCTTATGCAGGAAACTCACGGAAGCCGGATACCAGGTTCAGATTGAAACCAATGGTACATTATGGCGGGATTTGCCGGAGGCGGTAAGCGTGGTCTGTTCTCCCAAAAACACAGGGCACGGCTATGCGCCTGTGCGGACTGATCTGCTGGCGCGTACGCAGGCTCTCAAATTTCTTGTCTCCGCCCAAGATCCGGCCTATGCGGATGTGGCGGAAGTGGGGCAGAGCGCCTATCATATTCCGGTATATGTGCAGCCGATGGACATGGGCAATGCCGCAATGAATGCGGAAAATGCAGCGCTGGCGGTGGAACTGGCAAAGCGGCACGGATATCGTTTATCCTTGCAGCTGCACAAACTTCTTGGAATAGAGTAACGATACAGGCCATGGAGAAAAAAGCGGTTATTTTGCTAAGCGGGGGCCTTGATTCGGCGACCGTGCTGGCGCTTGCAAAGCGGGAGGGGTTTGCGCCCCATGCGCTCTCATTTTCCTATGGTCAGCGCCATGGCGCGGAGCTGGAATCAGCCAGGCGCGTGGCGCAGGCGCAAGGCGTGGCTGAACACCGTATCGTTAGGATTGATTTAAGCATGTTTGGCGGCTCCGCCTTAACGGACGCGGCGATTGCGGTGCCTAAACATGCGGTGGTGGAAGAGATCGGCCAAGGCATTCCTTCCACTTACGTTCCGGCGCGTAATACAGTGTTTCTTTCTTTGGCATTGGCCTGGGCGGAGGTGTTGCGTGCCTATGATATTTTTATTGGTGTGAATGCGCTGGATTATAGCGGGTACCCGGATTGCCGGCCTGAATTTATCCGGGCTTTCGAGCGTACCGCGAATTTGGCTACCGCTTATGGCATCGAGAAAAATACTCCCATCAGGATTCATGCTCCGTTGATTTCCTTAACCAAGGCGCAGATTATTGCGCAAGGCTTGAGTCTGGGAGTGGATTACGCGCTTACCAGCAGTTGTTATGATCCCTCTCCTTCGGGCGCAGCGTGCGGTTCATGCGACGCTTGCCTGTTGCGCTTAAAGGGTTTCAAAGGAAACGGGATTCCCGATCCGGCATTTTATAGAAAGTCGTAAATATGGCGTTTTGGCTGGTATCTGCGGAGGCGTTTGGGACTGGAAAAGAGCGTCTTGTGCCTCCGCTGCCGGAGGGGATAGCGGAGGTTTGGCCGGATCTAACCGGCTGCCATGTGCGCGGTGCATTAAAACAGCGCCTGCAAGCTGCCTTTCCGGAGCGGCCGCCGGAGGCTTATGCCCGTATGACTGAAAGGCTGGCTCCTTACGTGCTTGAAATGCGGGCGGGGGATTATCTGGCGATTATGGCGCAAGACAAGACACAACTGGCGTTTGCAACGATTACCGGGGGATTTCAATGGATAGAAACGGCAGACGGCTCACGAGTGCAAGGGCTGCCGTTGCATTGGGAGGAAGCCAGGCTCAGCGCTCGACGCCTGCGCGCGCATCTGCCGCTTCTTAAAAAAGCGGAGCGTTGGGCGCGGCCCATTGAGAACGTGAGCTTACGCACCGCTTTCAGAGACCGGCTGAAATTACCGGGCGCGCGTTTTGCCGGAGTAAAATGGCTGGTCGGGCTGGTTATTCTGGTCCGGATGATCGAATTTGCGCTGAATTTGTGGAAACGCCAAGGATTATAAGGGATTTAATGAATGGCCACCGGCTCCAGATCATGCTGGCGGGCTGCGCAGTAGGCGGCGTCACGGGAGCTGAACACGGCTAGCTGGGTACCGTCGGCGGCGCATACGGCATAGCCGCTCCCTTCGCCTGTTACGGGGCGGACGTAGGCGAGCGCGCTCAAGTCGCTGAAAAGAGACCCGCCATTATAAAAAGCGTGGGTATCCT
>CAZRJZ010000021.1:0-10231 GCA_964600465.1 uncultured Rickettsiales bacterium | reverse complement strand
GGGCTTCAGACCTACCGAGATAAGGCGTTTTTTAAGCCATTTTGGGCTCTCAGGGTTTTTGACGCCTTTGATATGTGCGCCAATATAGTAAGGGCAAGCGGGAGTGTGCAGCGAAACGCCCGTTCCTTGGGCCGCGACGTTAGACAATGGAAGGTCTCGATGTTTGAGCTTGCCTAGGCCTGCGGCCGCAAGATCCCTGGCGATGCCGTAAATGCTTAAGCAATCACCGCGGTTCGGGGTGAGGTTGATTTCAATGACCGGATCGTCCACGCCTAGGGCTTCGGCTGCCGATGCGCCGGGAGCGCTGCCTGCCGCAAGCTCTACAATGCCTTCGGACGTATCGGCTAATCCCAACTCTTGGGCGGAACACAGCATGCCGTTGCTTTCAACGTCGCGGATTTTGGTTTTTTTAATCACCATACCGGAGCCGGGAATGCTCACTCCTTCCCGTGCCAGCACGGTTTTAAGTCCGGCGTGGGCGTTTGGGGCACCGCAAACGATCTGGAAAACACTGCTCCCATCGCTGACCTTGCATAGTTGCAGCTTGGAAGCGTTCGGATGGGGATTGGCTTCTATAATCTCGGCCACGACAAAATTTTTTAAAGACTCCGCCGGGTTAGTCAGTTGCTCAACCTCCAGGCCAATCGCGGTGAGCTTTGCGCACAGCGCTTCCAGCGAGGCATCGGTTTCTAAATATTCTTTAAGCCAAGAGAGAGAGAATTTCATGGTGTGTCCTGATCAGGCCTATACTCCTGCACAATCCAGCGGCGCAAAACCGTAATGATTGAGCCAGCGCGCATCGGATTCAAAAAACGTGCGAAGATCGGGGATGTTGTATTTAAGCATCGCCAGCCGTTCCACCCCCATGCCAAAGGCAAATCCCTGCCATTTCTCAGGGTCAAGCCCACAATTTTTAAGTACATTCGGATGCACCATGCCGCAGCCAAGCACCTCCAGCCAGTCCGCGCCTTCCCCGATGGTGAGCGAATCTTTCCTTCGCGTACAGCCAATATCCACTTCCGCCGAGGGTTCCGTAAACGGAAAGAAGCTTGGCCGGAATCGCACCGGCACTGTTTCCAGCTCGAAAAATGCCTTTAGAAAATCGGTGATAACGCCTTTTAAATGCCCCATGTGAATATTTTTATCGATCACGAAACCCTCCACCTGATGAAACATTGGCGTGTGGGTCTGGTCCGAATCGCAGCGATAGGTGTTGCCAGGCGCAATCGTGCGAAACGGTGGTTTGCCGCCCGACATTACCCGTATTTGAACGGGAGAAGTATGGGTGCGCAGCAGCAGCGTTTTTTCTTCCTCCGGAGAAGACTGCAAATAAAACGTGTCATGCATCTGCCGCGCCGGGTGAGATGCGGGAATATTCAGCGCATCGAAATTATGATATTCGTCTTCAATGTCGGGGCCTTCCGCCACGTTGAAGCCAAAGCGTCCAAAAATGCTAATGATTTCCTCAATGGTTTGCGTAATGGGGTGGATCTTCCCCTGGCAGGCCGGACGGGTGGGCAGGCTGGTATCCAGTGTTTCCGATGTCAATCTTTGCAACAATGCGGCGTGCGAAAGTTGGTTTTTTCTCTTTTCCAACTCCGTACTGACGCGCTCTTTCAGATGGTTGATTTCCGCCCCGCGATTTTTACGTTCTTCCGGTGGCAGGCCACCAAGCGCTTTTAACTCTTCGGTAATGCTGCCTTTTTTACCCAACAGCGCCACACGAAGCTCATCCAGTTGCTCCAGCGAAGAAACTGCGGCGATGGTGGTTGCAATGTCTGAAAAAGGGGGAAGCATATTTTTTCAGCTTAAACAGCCGAGCCTTCCTTAAGCAAAAGATTTTTCTTAACGTAGCGTATTAAGAGGGTGGTCGAAGCAGTGGCCGCCACAATGCTGATAAGCAGAAGCATGTAATCCTGATGGCTGGAGCGCGTGACCGGTGCAAGGTATTCATAAAGCTCCGTCAGGGCCAACGCAATAATGGTGCTGGCCATGGTCGTGTAATCTTTTAAAAGCACGCGCTTGAATTGAAACTGCATGCCTTCCGTGGCGCTGCGGAATTTTGAGAAGTCCGGTATCCAGCGCCCAACATTGCGGCAATATTCGTGGTAACCGGCGCCGAATTTTTTCTCCAGATAAGCTTCTTCCGATAGCACAATGCAGTGGTAAATGAAGAGGTAGGAGCCAATGCCGAATAAGATGACAAGGGGAGCTCCATGCATCAGAAATACGCCTGCGTAGATTAGAATATTCCCTACATAAAGGGGATTGCGGCATAAGCCGAAGATACCGCTGGTGACAAGATTTTCCGCATAGACTTTTTTGTTCATTCCGCCGCGTTTAATGTATACGTAGCCGATCACCAGCGCGCGTAATGCCAGGCCGGAAAAGGAAATAAGCACAGCGGCAACATCTTTCATGTTTTCTAAGAAAACGCTGCCGGACAATTCCTGCGGCGGCACAGCCAGTAAATAAAGCAATGCAATGATAAGCGGAAACGCACGGTTGCGGTATTTAAAAAAGAAATTACCAATACGAACCATCTGGTTTTTCATGCGAGGGCCTTCTACTTCACGGCGATAATGCCGCAGAAATTATACCAGCGGAAAAATAAGTCCACATGTTTAAAGCCGGCGCTTTTCATTAATTCCACATTTTCCTCCACACGGTAGGGTATGAGGACGTTTTCCAGGGCTTCGCGCTTGTGAGAAATTTCCGTTTCGGAGTAGCCGTTGCGGCGTTTGAAATCGTAGTAATGGTTAATAAAAAGGCGGTTAAAAATCGTGTCCTCACAGGTCAGTTTTTCAACCAGAATTAAGCAGCCCTGGTCGGTCATGCCATTGTAAATGGCGCGCATAATGCGTTCACGGTAAAGCGGACGCACAAACTGAAGCGTAAGCAGCATGGTGACAACGCTGGCGTTTTCCAGATATAACCCCTGATGCAGATCGGCCATTTTAAAGTCAATAGGCCGCGTGGTGCCGTTTGCAGTGACTTTTTCACGAGCTTTGGCGAGCATGTCTTCGGAATTGTCAATTCCAATAAAGCGCACGGAAGGATCCAGGATTTCATCTAAAACGAGCAGTGTGGTGGCGGTGGAGCAGCCGATGTCGTAAAGATTTGTCCCGGGCGCCGCGAAGTCGCGCGCGAGCTCGCAGCTCATGCGTTGTAGCTCTTCATAAAAAGGTACGGATCGGCTTACCATGTCATCGAAAACGCCGGCGACCTTGGCGTTAAACGCAAAATCTCCTGGGGGAGTGTCCGCGTTCCCAAAAACCTGATCCTTGGCGGTTTTATCGAGCAGTCGGGTGACTTTTTTGGAATCCATAAGGCCTCACAAATTTAGAAAAAATCACGACGGCCATGGCGCCGATCCAGAAAATTACGCTGCTTTTGCTGTCGCTTTTTTCGCTTGCTCGGCCAGGGTCTTGAATGCCTCCGGCTGGGAAATGGCGAGGTCGGAGAGCACCTTGCGATCCATCTCAATACCCGCTTTAATCATACCGCCCATGAACTGAGAATAGGTAAGCCCATGCTCCCGCGCGGCAGCGTTAATGCGCTGAATCCAAAGGGAGCGGAAATTACGCTTTTTAGCACGGCGGTCGCGGTAGGCGTATCGCAGGCCTTTTTCTACTTTTTCAATCGCCACGCGGTAGCAGCTCTTCGCTCGCCCACGGTAGCCTTTAGCCATTTTCAGGACTTTTTTGTGCCTGGCCCGGCCGGTAACGCCTCTTTTTACATGTGCCATGATCGCTCTCCCTATTTACTGCCGTAAGGCATGTATTGCACAATGCGATGCGTATCCGACTCGTGCATGATAGCGGTGCCGCGTGCTTTGCGAATAAAACTGTTGGTGCGCTTGCGCATATTATGCCGTTTTCCGGCCTGCGCCATAACCACTTTGCCGGTTGCGCTGAAGCGGAAGCGCTTCTTACAACCGCTCTTTGTTTTTAATTTTGGCATTTTTATCAAGCCCTTAAAGAATGTGTGTTTTAAAAAAATCTGTATGTCAATCAGCCGCCCCCCAAGGCATGCCAACGCCCGGGGACTTATAAATGAGGAGAGACTTATAAGCATTTGGATGATGAAAATCAAGCAAGAATAAATAATGCAATTTTTATCCGGTTATCATTGAAAAATGACATAAATACCCGATATACTAGCTGCGGTATCCGGATAGTTCCTATTCGAATCAGCTGCATAAGAGATCAGGAGGAGTTAAGTCTATGGATTACAATCAAAGTCCCTTCGCCCGCATGGGGTCGGCTGCGCGTAGCGCCGAGGTGGATAAAGGCCTGCGCGCCTATATGCTGGGCATATATAATTACATGGCCAGCGCGCTGGCGCTTACCGGCATTGTGGCTATGCTTACGGCAAAAATGGCCGTTGGCGTGGATCCTGCCACCGGGCAGATGATGCTTACGGAGCTTGGGCAGGCCCTTTACGTGGGGCCAATGAAGTGGGTCGTCATGTTCGCTCCGCTGGCGGCCGTTTTGGCGCTCAGCTTTGGCATTCAGCGCATGAGCGCGCCTATGGCGCAAGCCGTTTTTTGGGGGTATTCGGCGCTAATGGGGCTTTCGTTAAGCTCCATCTTCATGATTTATACCGGCCATAGTATTGCGCGGGTATTTTTTATCACTGCCGGCACATTCGGCGCTATGAGCCTTTATGGATATACCACCAAGCGGGATCTGACCGGTTTTGGTTCTTTCCTGGTAATGGGGCTTTGGGGCTTGATTATTGCCTCGCTGGTGAATTTGTTCCTGCACAGCTCTGCACTTGATTTCGCGCTTTCGGTGATGGGCGTGGGTATTTTTGTGGGTCTCACCGCTTACGACACGCAGCGCCTGAAATCCCTCTACTATTCGCTTGGCGCGTATGGTGAAGCAGCAGTGAAAGTGTCTATCATGGGCGCGCTTACGCTGTATCTGGATTTTGTAAATATGTTCCTTTACCTGCTGCGCTTTTTTGGCGACAGACGGTAAAAAATAAGCATCTGCTTTTTAGGAGCCTTCTTCCCGCAACCGGGAAGAAGGCTTTTTTTATGCTGCATTCGTTGTGCTTCCTGATAAATAATCCTTATGCTCGAAACTTATCAGCGCATTGTTATCAAAGTTGGCTCGGCCACTATTATCGGCGCGGATGGCTCTGCGCGGCTTGCCTGGATGGCGTCTCTGGCCGAAGATATGGCAAGTTTCATAGGACGCGGCGTACAGGTGATTATCGTTACCTCCGGAGCTGTGGCGCTTGGGCGTAGCGTGCTGGCATATGGCCAAAGGCCCCTGGCTTTGGAAGAAAAACAGGCGGCTGCAGCCGCCGGGCAGGCGCCGCTTTTACATTGCTGGCTGAAAGCGCTTCAGTTTGAAGCAGATGCATTGCGCACGCAAGAATGGATGCTTCCGGCGCAGATTTTGCTTACCGCCGGCGATTTGATGGATCGTAAACGCTATTTAAATGCGCGCAGTACTTTTGAAACGCTCCTCAACGGGCCGCGTGTGGTCCCAATTGTCAATGAAAACGACACAGTGGCGACCGCTGAGCTTCGCGTGGGCGACAACGACCGATTGGCCGCGCGGGTTGCGCAGATGTGCAGCGCGGACTTGCTTATTCTGCTCTCCGATATCGATGGCCTTTACACCGCCGATCCGCAGAAAGATCCGCATGCAACGCATATTCCCGCCGTGCCGGTTATTACTTCTGATATTGAAGCCATGGGCGGCGATGCGCGCTCTATTCTCAGCTCCGGCGGTATGGCCACCAAAATTGAGGCGGCTAAAATTGCGACTGCGGCCGGGTGTAATATGATCATTATGAACGGCCATGAGGAATATCCGCTAAGGCGTTTGATAAAAGGAGAAAAACATACCCTCTTTTCTGCCGCCGATACGCCGCATAATGCTCGTAAACGGTGGATTGCCGGGATGTTGAAGCCCACCGGAACGCTGATCATTGATAACGGCGCTGTGGCGGCGTTGCTAACGGGCAAAAGTTTGCTTGCGGCAGGCGTGAAAGGCGTAGAAGGGGAATTTATGCGTGGCGATCCGGTGTGGATCCGCAGTTTAAGCGGCCAAGTGATTGGCAAAGGGCTTGCCGCTTACCCTGCGGAAGAAGCGCAGCGTATACTCGGGCGTAAAAGTGGAGAGATTGCCGAAATCCTTGGTTATAAGGGGAGGGATGTGATGATCCATCGCGACGATATGGCGCTCAATCCACTATGAGCGATAGTGATCAAGAAAAACGTGCGGAAGTGGACGGCTGGTTGAATGCGCGGCAGATTAGCTTGCATCCCAAAGCGTGGAAAGAAAATCCTGCGTTACGGTGCAACAAACTTCTCAACAAAGCGGGTTTATTGCCCTTCGTGGAAGATGCGCAAGGAAGCCGGCGGTTTCTTTTCATGCGTCCACGTGCCGAGCATCCGGAACTTGAGCCGCCGCGCTTACAGATATGCAAGGGAACGCGGATGGGGAAAAAAACAAAAGGCTGGTGCGATGTTGGTAAGAACGCCTCCCCGGGCCAATATACTGAAATCGAGCCGCTTGTCGTTACGGCACTGCGTGAAGGTATTGAAGAATTGGGAGTGATCCTTTCAAACATAAACGAGATCACCGATGCCGGGGTGGTGAGTTTTACCTCTTCGCGCACGAATGCGGTGAAGCCGCTGGCGCTTTTTCTGGCGCGTATGGAATCTATCGATCGGTTATTGCCGATGGAAAAGGTGGAGTCTTCCACGGTTGAGCGCCGCTGGTTGAGCGCTGAAGAGTTTGCTTTAAAAGGGCGCCCTGACCATTGGCGTATTGTGCAGGAATTGTTTTTCTAAATCCGTCGCATGCTGCGCGTTTTTTTAAGGCGCATTCAGCAAGCGTTGCGCCTCGGCGTTATCGGGTTGCAGGGTAAGCACAATTTGCAAGCCTTGTTTAGCATCTTGCGTTACTACGCCATTCGCTTCCATAATTTGGGCTTTTACGAGCCGTATAATCCATTCCGGATGTCCTCCGGAATAGAGTACCGCCTGCTTGAAAGCGTTTACGGCAGCTGGGTATTGCTCCGCGTCCATAAAAGCCGCCCCAAGCCCTGCCCACATTTCCGGATCCTCGGGATTTTCCTTCACAAGCATGGCCATGGTTTTTAATCGCGGCGCTAGTTCTTTGATGCGCTCTTGCCTTGCCTGCAGCATAGTGGGCATTTGGGGGCTCCCAAGATTCAGGTAAACTGCGCCGCTGCCAAGAAGGATGAACAGGCTTAAAAAACATGAAAGGCGGTATTTTCCTTGCCGCGATAAAGAGGGATCGCGCAAACAAGGTGCAAGTAAAACGGTTATGCAACACAAGGCGATACCGCTTAAAGTGGCACTAAGCGGCATAGGGTTTACCGTACCTCGGGAGGAGTTTTCCGCTTCGGCCGGAAAAACAGGTAGGTAAAAGCGAGACCTACAATAAACAGCAGTAAGGGCCCGATCCATAAGGCGAGCGTTGTGGCATTCAATGGAGGCTGCATAAGGATAAAATCGCCGTAACGAGATACAAGGAATTCTTTTATTTCCGCGTTGCTTTTTCCTAAAATAATTTGCTGCCGAACGGTGATTCTGATGTCGCGCGCTACTTCCGCCGGAGATTCGGCCACCGACTCGCTCTGGCAAACCACGCAACGCAGTTCGTGGAAAAGGGCGCGCGCGCGGCTTTCTTGCGCGGCTTCTGCAAGAGGCTGCTCCATGGGTGCAGCGAAGCCTTGCAAGGGCAGAACACAAAGCATTACGAGGGCGCGGTAGAGCCATTTACTTTTCATGACGGAGCTTTCTTATCAATGGCATCAGGGTATTGTCCAGTTCATGCCTGGTAAGCGGTGCGGAATATTTATACACTACCATCCCGTTTTTATCCACCAGATAGGTTTCCGGTACGCCGGTGATGCCAAGGATGGTTGTGAGCGTTCCGGCGGGATCCGGCATTACTTGGGTGTAAGGATTGCCATGCTTATCCAGCCATTCTTTCGTGGTGTTTGCCTCGTCTTTCCATGCAATGCCGATAATGTGGATGTCTGTTTCTCTGGATAGTTCCATCAGGAGTGGATGCTCCGCCCGGCAAGGCACACACCAGGATGCAAAAACATTAACGACGCTTACTTTTCCTCGGAGCTCTTGAGAAGAAAAGGCGCCTTCTGTTGTTATTAACGGCGCTGAGAACTCCGGCAGTTTTACGCCAATAAGCGGTGAGGGCAGTGGCGTGGGCTGCTCCGGCTTTACCAAAAGCACGTATGCAAATATGGCGCACAAAAAAACATCGAGTCCAATGGGAAGAAAGCGCATGCTATTGCTGCCCTAAGGCCTCACGCGCTTGCTGCATAGCCTCGTTAAGTATGGTAAGCGCCGTGTCGTCGCTATTACCGATCTGTTTGGCTCGGCGGTGGTATACGGCAACTGCATCCTGCAAAGTGGCGGTAGGGCCGAGACCGAGCGCTTGCATCCAAGAGGTGGTCGATTCCGATGTCAGTTTCTCCAAATCAAGCGCATGCCGATTACTGACGGCAAATTGAGAGAGTAGCAATTCTAAAGGCGCGGTTCCCCATTTGTCGATATTGCGTAATTGCCTAAGCGTTAAATGCAGCGCGTAAATATTATGCTCAAGTTTTTGCCAGCGGTCACAGGCGAAGAAATAATTCTTATTGGCGATTTTTAGCGTGAGGCAAGCGCCGCTTCGTGTGCCATGTGCATGGCGCGTGCGAGCGGTGGCGATATTTTCAACATCCGTGCATAAACACGCGTATTGCGTATCAAAGTCCATGATTTCTTCTGCCAGAAAACTTACGGCCTCCTCCAGCGTCATGGCGTTGGAAAAGCCGCTATCGGCGCGTTGCCGCATACGCGGAGTAATCGGATAAGCCTCCGGCCATTTTAAAGGGGCGTCAAAACTAAGCTGTGCCATAATACCTCTTACGTGAAAACAACGAGATTATACCGCCCGCTGCCATGAGTGCAAACCCTGCCCATATACATTGCATCATAGGGTTATAATAAAGTCTTAAACTTGTTTTGCCGTCCGTTCCCGGCTCTCCGATGACGCTATAAAGGTCGCGCCATGGCAGAGACTGAATGGCGGCTTCGCTCGTGGAAGTTCCGGCAAGGCGATAGGCGCGGTATTGTGGATAGAGCGTTGTAATTCTTTGACCTTTATTGTCTTTCACATCTAATTGCGCGATTGTTGCGGTGTGGTTCTGAAGCTCAAATGTCTCTTCCCCTTCATGGGCAAGGGTATAACCGGCGAAAGCGAGCGTATCTCCTTTACCAAGCGAAGCGGCGGTTTCTTCCTGCCATAAGCCGGATCCGGTGATTCCGCCCACAATTAGTGCCGCTCCCAAATGAGCCAAGCACACCGCATGGGTAGAAAAAGGAATCTTGCGTAGTAACGCCAAACTCTCCGGAAGTGGGCCGCGAAACAATCGGGCTTGCCTAATCGGGATAAGCAGCGAAGCAACGGCCAGCCATAACGTTAATGCTATGCCCACAGCGCCTAAAAGGCGTTTGTGCTCCGCCATTGCTAGCACAATAAAGAACCCGGATAATGCAGCCAATGCAGCGGGTTTCAGCTGTTCTGGCAGTGTTTTGATGCACGCATTCTCCCATGCCATAAAGGGTGCGATCCCGGCCAGAAACACAGGAATTGTCATCATGGGGAGCAAAACGGCATTAAAATAGGGCGCGCCTACCGTTACGCGATATCCCTGAAGCCATTCGGCAACCATGGGGTAAATCGTCCCAAGAAGTACACTGAATGCGGCGGTGGTAAGAAAAAGATTGTTAATCACAATGCTGCCTTCACGCGTTAGAGCAGAGGGGCGAGATTGCTGGGAGAAGGAAGGCGCACGCAAGGCATAGATTGATAATGCGCCGCCGCTGATCAGGCTCATGTAGCCTAGGATATAATAACCGCGCGCGGGATCGGAGGCGAAGCTGTGCACCGAAGTAAGCAGGCCCGAGCGCACCAGGAACGTTCCGAGCAAGCTCAATGAAAAAGTGATGATTGCCAGCAACAACACCCAGGAAGCAAGCATGCCGCGTTTACGCAGAACCATATTGGAGTGCAACAGCGCCGTTCCTGCTAACCAGGGCAGTAGGGATGCGTTTTCCACCGGATCCCAAAACCACCATCCGCCCCAGCCAAGTTCACGGTAAGCCCACCAGCTTCCCATGCCTATGCCAAGGGTAAGCATGCTCCAGGAAAACATAATCCACGGATGA
>CAZRJZ010000020.1:0-10389 GCA_964600465.1 uncultured Rickettsiales bacterium | reverse complement strand
GTTGAACCGGAGGGCACACAAATGACGACCAGTGGACGCGGCCTAAAAAGTCCGCCGCCGCTATTGTGCACGCGACGGATAAAATGCTTGATCATTTCTTCCGCTGAATGAAAATCAGCAATTACGCCATCTTTAAGCGGACGTTTTGCATCAATTTTGGCGGGGGTTCTTCCCAGCATCAGCTTGGCTTCGTTGCCAAATGCAAACGGCACCACACCGCCTGCATGACTCTTCATGGCCACCACGGAAGGTTCATTAAGGACGATTCCTTTACCCTTCGCATAGACGAGGGTATTGGCTGTGCCAAGGTCGATCGCCATATCCGACGATCTGCCGAAAAATACGCTGAACATGAGAACCAGGAGGAATAATGGAAGTCTGAGGGCGCACTGTAGCGCAGGACAAAAAGAAGGCAATCGGAAAATTGAGCGCTCTTCCAAGCGAAGAGAATTTTCCTAAAAATACCCCTGTTTTTTCTTCTTCTCCATGCTCGCCGCCGAATCCTGGTCAATCAACCGGCCGGCGCGCTCCGAGGTGCGGGGATCTTGCAGCTCCTTCAAAATATCCGCGAGCGTCTCTGCGTTGGATTCAATGGCGCCGGTCAGCGGGTAGCATCCGAGCGTGCGGAAACGCACTTTCTTCATCTGCGGCTGTTCGCCTTCTTCTAAAGTAAAGCGCTCATCGTCCACCATGATCCAGGCGCCGTCCCGCCACACTACAGGTCTTTCGGCGGCAAAATAAAGCGGCACCATCGGAATATTTTCATGTGCAATGTAATGCCACACATCCAGCTCCGTCCAGTTGGAAAGCGGAGCGACGCGCATGGAATGATTCTGCGGGAGCCGGGTATTGAAAAGCATCCCGAATTCCGGCCGCTGGTTTTTTGGATCCCACGCATGGAACCGATTGCGCAAACTAAAAATCCGCTCTTTCGCACGCGATTTTTCTTCGTCCCTCCGCGCGCCGATAAAAATAAAATCAAATTTCCACTTATCGAGCGCCTGTTTGAGCGCATCGGTTTTCATCACTTGCGTATGGGTACGGCTGCCATGCGTGAGCGGACCGATGTTTTCTTCTATCCCCCGCGGATTGGTATGCACGTAAATCTGCAGATCCAGTTCTTTGGTAATGGTATCGCGGAAACGGATCATTTCTTTAAATTTCCACGTGGTGTCCACATGCAATAGCGGCACGGGCGGCTTTACGGGGTAGAAGGCTTTCATCAGCAAATGCAGCAATACGCCGGAGTCTTTACCGATTGAGTAAAGAAACACGGGCCGCTCGGCAGCGGCCACGGCCTCGCGGATGATCGTGATGCTTTCTTCCTCCAGCGCCTGGAGGTGGGGAGAGAGAGGATTACCCCCCCCGTTTACGGGGGGGATTGGGGGGGAAGAATAAAAGAAGGTCATGCATTCCCCCCCTGCCCCCCCGCAAGCGGTGGGGATGAAATAAGATTGGCGCGGCGCAGGTAATCGCCAAAGCGCTCGCCTGGCTGGCGTTTTGCGGCATATTCAGCAAATAACGGATCCAGCGCGGCCAGGATCTGCCCTTCATTCAGGCTATCGAACATCAGGGTATTTAAACGCTCCCCCAACGAATCTCCGCCCAGGTACATATTGTAATGGCCGAGCGATTTCCCAACCAATCCAATCTCCGCAAGATACGGCCTGGCACAACCGTTCGGACAGCCCGTCATGCGGATGCTGATAGGATCATTTTCCAAGCCATATTTGGCAAGCAAGCCTTCAATCTTGGTAATGAACTCCGGCATATAGCGCTGGGCCTCCGCCATGGCGAGCGGACAGGTGTTAAGCGCCACGCAGGCCAGAGCCTCTTTGCGGGTGGCCGAGAATTGCGCATCCAGGCCATGTTTTTTGAGTAGTTGCTCGATTGCGGCTTTGTTTTTTTCTTCCACGAAGGTAAGCATCACATTCTGATTGCCTGTAAAGCGGAAGCCGCATAAGCCTGCCTCCGCAATGGCTTTTAAGCCCGATTTCAGGCGGTAATGCTCCCCGTCCACCACACGGCCATTTTCCACAAACAGCGTGTAGAACCATTTTCCGGCGTGGTCTTTCTCCCAGCCATACGTGTCGGCGCGGCGGGTGAATCGGTAAGGTTTCTCCGGCGCCAGCGCAAAGCCAAGACGCTTTTCCAACTCCCCTTTAAATGCCGCTTCACCCATGCGCTCAAACGTGTATTTCAAGCGCGACAATTTACGGTCCGACCGATTGCCGAAGTCACGTTGCACTGCAGCAATGTGCCAGCATGTTTCCAGGGTTTTTTCCTTACGCACAAACCCAATGACAGTGCCAAGCTTCGGATAGGTCTCGGGATTGCCGTGCGTCATGCCCATTCCGCCGCCGACGGCTACGTTGAAGCCCGTGAATTTCCCATTTTCTTCTATCGCAATCAAACCAATGTCATGCGCAAACACGTCTGTATCATTGTGCGGCGGAACGGCGATGGTGATTTTAAACTTACGCGGCAGATAATGCGTGCCGTACAGCGGATCGTCTTCCACCGCCTCCGGGGTAAGCCTTTCCTCGTCCAGCCAGATCTCATGGAAGGCGCGGGTTTTCGGCAGCAAATACTCACTAATGCCGGCAGCGTATTGCAATTCCTCTTCCGGGAAAGGCGAAGCCGCGGGGTGCGAGCCGGCCATCACATTGCGGTTTACGTCTCCGCACGCGGCGATACTATCAAACCCCGCTTCATAAAAGGATTGCAAGGTGGGCTTCATTTTAGACTTAATAACTCCGTGAACCTGCACCGTCTGGCGGGTGGTGATTTTGACAACACCGGTCGCAAACGCATCGGTGACGTGCGCAATAGCAAGCCAGCTCTTGGCCGTAATTTCGCCGCCCGGGATACGCAGGCGAATCATGTAAGAATAGGCATGTTCCAGCTTTTTCCGTTCGCTCTTCCCTACGGTCGCGATCGTCCTGCATATAGCTGCCATGATGCTTGATCACGCTCTGGTCAGCGTTGCCGATTGCGCCTGTCAACTGGTCGGCGAATGCCTCTTCCAGCGTACCACGCAACCCCCGGCTTTTTTCTTTCACGGCTTCGGTAGGGGAAGGGGGGCCGAAATGGGTTTTGCTGTACTCAGTCATTCTAATACACGTCCTTCACATACCTATCTTCTTCCGCAAGCAAGGCGAGATAATTTTCCGCCTCTTCCCGCGCGCCAAGCTTTTGTTCCAGTAAATCAAGCAGGGTATTTTCTACATCCATGCTCATCGGATCTTTGCGGCCGCAGACATATAAATGCGCGCCCCCTTCCAGCCAGCCTATCAATTCTTCGCCACGCTCGCGTAAGCGGTCTTGGACGTAGATTTTCTGTTTTTGATCGCGGGAGAAGGCCAGATCAATCCGTGAAAGCACCCCATTGCTGAGAAAATCCTGCCATTCCAGCTGGTAGAGAAAATCCAGATGCGCGTGCTGCTCTCCGAAAAACAACCAGTTACGCCCTGAGTCTCCTTTTTCGGCGCGCTCTTGAACAAACGAACGGAACGGCGCAATGCCGGTGCCGGGGCCGACCATAATCACATCCTTGCTTCCATCCTGCGGCAGTTTGAAGCGGCTGTTGCGCTGGATGAAAAACTCCACCGAATCCCCTTCTTTCAGCTGCGAGAGATAGTATGAACAATGGCCAAAACCTTGCGTACCATCGGGGAGCGTATAGGTAGAAAGCGCCACGGTCAGATGCACTTCATTCGGGCAGGCCAGTGGACTAGAGGCAATGGAGTAAAGGCGGGGTTGATGCTCGGCGCCATCGGCCTCTTTGGGCATCATAATCCCCACCGCATCACCCGCCTGATATTGCAACGCAGCATCGAACGCAATTTCAATATGGTATGTTTCTTTATTGGAACCGGTATCATTCAAATTCACAATGTCTTTAATGACGCCTTCCACCGGCTCCAGGCGGCTATACCCTTTTCCGGTGGCAGGAGCAGCGGACTGCGAAAACGAAGCTCCCGACGTCTTCGGGCTGCCGAGCGCATCCAGCGCCTTCGCAATCCAGCTTGGCGCATGCGTGGCGTAATCCACGTCCAGAAGCTGTATAGGATGGAATGTTTTCGCGCCCGCTTTGGCAAGGGCGTCATCTATGATTTCTGCGGCTTTGCAAAATTGCTGATAGGAGCGGTCGCCAAGCCCGAGCACGGCGTATTTCAGCTCCGGCAATTGCAATGCATCGGCGGCTCTCAACGCATCGAAGAATTTTTTGGCCATATCCGGCGGGTCGCCCTCGCCATGGGTGGAGCTGATAAAAATAGCGGGATCTTTGAGCGCTTTGAACTCCTCCGGCTTCACGCGGCTTAAAGACGCGGATTTCGGCTTGAACCCGCGTGCCTTGGCCTCTTTTTCAAGCGCTTGCGCCACTCCTTTGGCATTGCCGGTCTCGGTGGCGTAATAAATATAAAGCGGCGCGGCGCCTGTGGCTTCGCCGGTGCCGCCGCCTGTGCCCACGGCGCCATTGATATAGCCTGCAAGCCAGATGCGCTGCTCCGGCGAGAGCGAAGCAAGGAGCTGGTCGAGTTGGTGGCGTTGGGTGGGGTTAAGCATATAAACCGTAAGCTCCCCCAGATAGGCTCCCCCCGCTTGCGGGGGGATTCAGGGGGGCGGCGACGGCATTATTGCCGCCCTCCCCCACCCTCTCCCATGAATGGGAGGGGGATAAGCACCGCCCTCGCGCTACCCCCCCCGTAAGCGGAAGGATATCTCTCGGCGTCCTCACAACGAAGCTCGCTCTACTCATGTATCTCTCCACTCACCCTTGCCAATTTTCCCCCGACCACATGCAATCCGCACTCCTTCTGCGCCGGATCTTCCCACCACCAGCGGCCAGCGCGGAAATCCTCACCCGGTTGAATCGCACGGGTGCAGGGCGCGCAGCCGATGGAGGGGAAGCCTTGCATATGCATAGGGTTATAAGGAATCTGGTTAACCCTAATATACTCCCATAGCGCATCCGCCTCCACATCCGCAAGAGGATTAACTTTAATAAGCCGCCGTTTTTCATCCCACTGCGCGAAGGGCACTTCCGTGCGCGTGCCGGATTGTGCCCGGCGTACGCCGCTAATCCACACGGCAACCCCTTTCAGCGCGCGTTCCAGCGGCTCCACTTTGCGGATGTGACAGCAGGTTTTGCGGTTGGCAATACTCTGGTAAAATCCGTTTATGCCTTCAGCATTTACAAATGCCTCCACCTGTTCAGCATCCGGAAAATAAACCTCCACCGGAATCCCATAGGTGTCCCGCGTTTGCTGTAAAAGCTTATAGGTTTCTTCAAACATGCGCCCGGTATCCAAGGTAAAGACACGAATAGGAAGCGCAGATTGCGCAATGATATGGGTAATCACCTGGTCTTCAAAACTTAAACTGGAGGAAAACGCCGCAGAGACTCCTTTGGACTGCGCCAGAAATTCAACCAATGCGTCCAGCCGCTCCTGCCATGGCAGCGTGGCCAGCATTTCGTCCCACTCCAAGGCAAGCGCTTCATTAACCGGCATGGGAGAAGCCCTCCACACTCGCAGGCGCCACCTGCCATGGAACATTTAAGCGCTGCGCCACGGCAATTTCCTCGGCAGTATGGCTTCCTGCGCCATTCACGCGATCTTTAAGACGCGCTACAATCCGCCCTTTCTGCAAATGCTCCTCCAGCAACGCAACCGTATCTCTCGCATGGGCTGGAATTTTTTTTGCGTCCTTGCGGGCAAAACGCCGAAGCGCATCCGGGGCCACGCTTGCATCAACAATAATCACATCTGCCTGCGAGAGCAGTTGCACGCCTTTAAACGTTATTAAATCCGAGTGTCCACGCCCCGCACCAACGAGCCACAAGGCAGCACGGGCTTCGGTTTCAGCGTTTTTTAAGTTAAGGCTAAACATCTCATCAGCTTTTTTGGTATTTCCGGCGAGCACCTCCTCCACCACCGCGCCTTCGAGTATATCCTCCCAAAACAGCCGGCGCGCCTGAATATCAGCAATTTCTGATTGCACCGTAGCGCGCTTTTTGCCGATCCATTCGGTAAGCAACGACAAATTCCACGGCAAGACTTGCTCTATCTTGCGCTTTATCAACCGGGCAAAGGTAGGCGAGATACCCGTTGTTGAAATAGCAATTTTAATATCCCCGCGCTCCACCGTGGCCGGGAAAATAAAATCGCATAATTCCGGCGTATCGACGACATTAACAAAAATGCTCTTTTTCTTTGCGTCACGCTGAATGGCCTCGTTGACTGACCGGTCGCCGGTGGCGGCGATCACCAGCTTTGCGCCGTCAATATGCTCTGCGCGGTAAGAATCAACGGTAATGGAACCGCCGCAAGAACGCACCAGGCGCTCCAGTTCCGGCAGTATCTTTTCTGCGATCACAGACAAAGACGCACCCGCCGGTGCCAAGCTTTCGGCTTTCGCCAGCGCGATATGCCCACCGCCCACCAGCACAACACGCTCATGGGGAGCAATATTAAGGAAAAAAGGAATGCAAACCATAAGGGTGGAGTTTATTTCAACATAAAAATCTTGTAAATACATTTTATTTTTGTTATTTACAGTGCCATGCTTTATTCGCCCACCGCCCTTGCACTGGCGGCATTAACCGCCATTGCCCATCATGGCAGCCCTGCAGAGCCGGTGCGCGCCGCTTCCCTGGTAGCGCATTACCGCTTACCCGCACGCGCTTTGGAGCCTGTTTTGCAGCTGCTTTCCCGCTTGCATCTGGTGCAAACCCTGCGAGGCGCTAAAGGCGGATACTTTATTGAAAAACCGGAAGAAATCACTGTAAGGCAAATCGTAGAAACCTTGCAGCCCACCCTGCTGCCAGACCATGCCCTTGCCGCTTTTACGCCCACGCTCAGCAAAGCCCTTCGCCCGGCGCAGGAAGCCTGGCTTGAACAATGCGCGCGCATCACCGTGGCTGATTTGGCTGCCGCTACCGCTGCAGATGGTTTAAATCGCAGGCTGGAGCCAGGCTGGGATTTCATGATTTAAGCGCATCCGTTCTTTAAGTTGCCAGCAATAAAAGGGATGAGTAGTGTGTGCAGCACTGATGGCGTCACTTTTAAGAGCGCATTTTCCATGTCTTTTGCCAAATCCGCCGCGACTATTGGATTTTATACGCTGATCTCCCGTGTGCTCGGTTTCTTGCGGGACGTGACCATTGCTTCCGCTATTGGCGCAAGCATGTTGGCGGATGCATTTTTCGTTGCGTTTAAAATACCCAACTTTCTACGCAGACTGTTTGCCGAGGGCGCTTTCAATGCCGCGTTTGTACCGATGTTCGCCGGTATGCTCGCTGTGGAAGGCCAGGAAAAAGCACGTGCTTTTGCCGATGAAGCGCTTTCCTTCCTGATCGCGGTATTAATGGTGATAAGCGCGGCGTGCATTATTGGCATGCCGTGGCTAATGCCGTTACTAGCGCCGGGATTTTCCGGAGAAAAATTCGCGCTTACCGTCAGCCTTACGCGCATCACGATGCCGTATATTATCTTTATCTCGGTGGTGTCCCTCTTGGGCGGCATGCTGAACAGTTTTCATCGCTTTGCAGCCGTGGCGGCCACCCCCATAGTTATGAATCTCTGTCTGCTTATTATTCCCACCCTGATACTCCCCTATGTGCCGACTTTCGCTCACGCTTTGAGTGTCGCCGTATTTATGGCCGGATTGACGCAAATGCTTTGGCTCGTCTACTTCTGCCGCAAACTTGGGATTCTGCCGCGCCTTAAAATGCCGCGCTTAAGCCAGGAAATCGTGAAGCTATTCAAGCTCATTGCTCCGGCGGCACTGGGCGCCGGGGTGGCGCAAATTAATTTATTTATTGATCTTATTATCGCTTCTTTTTTAACCAGCGCCGTGTCCTATCTTTATTACGCCGACCGTATTAACGAGCTACCGCTTGCCGTGATCGGCATTGCCGTGGGCACCGTGTTGCTGCCCACCCTCTCCCGCCAGGTGCGCAGCGGAAAATTGGAAGAAGCGATATATAGTTTAAATCGGGCCATTGAAATCGGGCTTTTACTCAGCCTTCCTGCAGCGGCCGCCTTGATGGTGATGGCCGAACCGATCGTCCGTACATTGTATGAGCGCGGCGAATTCGGCATTGCCGAATCACTGCAAACCGCACCCGCACTGGTTGCTTTTGCTGCCGGACTTCCTGCTTTTGTAATGGTAAAAGTACTGGCGCCGGGCTTTTATGCCAATCAGGACACTAAAACGCCTTTTAAAATCGCGAGCTTTTGCGTGGTTGTAAACTTATGTTTGAACCTGGCGCTGATGGGACCGTTAAAACATGTGGGGATGGCGCTGGCCACCGGCATCGCCGGCTGGTTGAATGTTTTTTTAATGGCGCGCACGCTTTATAAAAGAAAACTCTTCATCCCGGACGCTATGCTTTTACGCCGCCTGCCGCGTATGTTTCTTTCAACGCTCGTCATGTCTTTCCCGCTTTGGGCGATACTTCCTTCCGTCACTCATTACTGGGGAATGCCTTTTATTTCTAAAATAACAGCGCTTTCTGGGCTTGTGGCAACAGGATTATTCGTGTTTTCAGTCAGCGCTACGCTTAGCCACGCCGTTGATCGCCGCCAATTGCGGAATTTGTTGAAGCGCAAAAAGATCGAGGAATAATCAATGCTTTTATTGCTCTCTCCTTCCAAGACGCAAGAGTTTGGCGCGCCCAAGCGCACTATCGCTCCCACACAGCCACAATTAACGAAGCAATGCCTGCAACTGGTAGAGCGGCTAAGAAACTTATCAGCAGAAGAGCTGGCGGAACTCATGGACATCAGCCCTAAACTCGCGGAACTTAATTACGGACGCTACCAGAATTTCAAAAAAACCTTCACGCCGAAAAACGCAACTCCCGCAGCGCTTGCCTTTAAGGGGGATGTGTACGATGGCCTGGCAGCAGACAGCTTCTCTACCGAGGACTTGGCTTTCGCGCAGCAGCATCTGCGCATTCTCTCCGGACTTTATGGCGTGCTGCGTCCGCTCGATCTGATTCAACCTTACCGCCTGGAAATGGGCACGGCGCTATCGATGCCAGAATCCAGAAACCTCTATGAATTCTGGGGAGATACCATTACCAGAACGCTTAACGCTGAGAAAAAAACTCCTCTGATTAATCTTGCCTCGGCAGAGTATTTTAAAGCGGTAAAGCCAGAGAAATTCAAAGGACCGATCATCACAATCCATTTCAAAGAACGCCGCAACGGCAAACTTCAAGTCATTGGCCTGCTTGCAAAAAAAGCACGCGGCACCATGGCGCATTACGTTATCAAAAAACATATTCACAGCCCCGAGCAGCTCACGCTTTTCAGGCAAGACGGTTATGCTTTCGAAAAAACCTTATCCGATAAGCGAAACTGGGTATTTGCCAGGTAATTTAATTAACGCATTTGCAACCATTGAGCCTTATTGTGGAGGGCTGGACACGTTTTAGCGCAGACTCATGGCGAATTCGAATAAACCATTGAATTTAGAATGGAATCAGCACTCACGTTATTGGCTTGCCTTGTGCGCCGCATCGGTGCCGGCACCGGTTGAGCACACGCTTACCAGCCAGGGCTGGCAACATAAAAGCGGGAGTGAATACTTCATTATTTCAACACCTTATCCATGGTCCAGCACTTGGAAATCTGTGGCCGCCTTATTGCAGGAGTATGGTATAAAACCGGAAGCGGCCGTGTTGGGCGGCGAATCGGAGCCGCAACGTCCGCAGATTACGGACGCATGGAAACCCTTTGAATGGGTCAACGGCATCGCGGACAGCCTTTGGCTGGCGGACGCGTCCGAACGCGGCGACGTGCTTTGTTACTTACAGCCCGTAGTCGATAGCAATAGCAAACCCATAGGATACGAGTCTTTTGCGCGCGTGCGCATGGAAAATGGCGCCATCGTCGCAGGCGAAGCGGTCGTCAGCGCCGCACGCGCTCTTGGCATTGCGTTTGCCATGGATCGGCATTTGCATATTGAAGCGATAAAAACGTTTGTTTCAGGCAAGGTTGCCGGTTTTCTATTTATCAATTTCTTCCCCGGATTTATCCAAAGGCCTGAAATTTACTTAGAAGGGCTAAGCAGCGCCGTGCGCGAGCATCATATTCTTCCTAAACATATTGTACTTGATTTAACGCAGTCGGAACTCCCCCACGATCTAGGGCATTTACGCAAAGTAACGGATTACTGCCGCAATCAAGGATACGCCCTGGCGCTGGACGACATGGCCTCGCTAGACGCGGCGAAGAAACTTATCCCGGAGATCCGTCCGGATTTTGTAAAACTTGACCGCAGGCTCTCCACGCAATGCTCAAAACCAGAAGATAAAGAGCATATTACAAGGATGATTTCTTATGCGCGCGAAGTGGGAGCGCTTGCCATTGCCGA
>CAZRJZ010000019.1:0-10730 GCA_964600465.1 uncultured Rickettsiales bacterium | reverse complement strand
CGTTGGCAGGACGCACCGCGGACTCCGGCGTAACCAACGACTCCGATGACCCCGATGGAAGAGGGCGGCGCAGGCGCGGGAAATATTTCCAAAAATCCTTCATCACCTATTTTCCGGTATTTTTATTCTCTGGAATAATCAGCATACGCACACGCTGCGCCGGCTTTTTACCTTTATCCTCCACAGGCGTGGCATTGCCCGTCACCACACTACGCCCCGTATCCAGGTTATAGGTCAGGGCACTCCCCTTTAGCACATTCTGGCCTTGCGTCAGCACGACGTTTGTAAACAGCTGTACCTGGCGCTTATCGACGTCGTACACGCCGGTATCGCCTTTGGCCGTGTCCTGCGGCGTGGCAAGAAATACGTTGCCTTCCACGTCAATCCTGGAAACCGCCCCCTGACCCGCGGTGACTGGCGTTTTCTCAGCAGTTTCACCGGATTTCCGGTAATAGACCGTCATGCGATCAGCTTTTAAGCGTGTATCACCCTGAATAGCCACCACATGCCCGGAAAATATGGCCTTATTATGCTCCTGAAGGACTTCCAAAGAATCAGAAGTAATTTCAACCGGTTTATCGCCGCTACCCAAAGCCGTTACGGGATCGGCGGCCTGCGCTGCCAACGCGATCAGCGCCATGCCGCCACTGATAAGGAGGGTGTTTTTGTAAATTCGCTTACCCATTCCGCTCTCCTTATTTTTTCTTTTCTTTATCGGACGAGGCGGGATAGATTGTCAATCGCACATCGCCATTAAAAATGATCCGGCTTCCCTGCTCCTGCACTTCAAAAGCGTTAGCTTTCAGCACGCCAAGCGGCCCCTGCCCTTCTACCGCGTTGTTGCCTTGCGCAGTGCCGCGCCGTAAATCCACACGCGCTGTTTGCGTGCGCATCTCATAGCCGCCTTCGTAATACATCGCCACATCGCCTTCCAGATCCAGCACTTTACCCGGAATATTAAGAAGCCCGGCGTTGGACCGCACCGAAACCCAGCGCGCATGATCCAACGTTATATCCCCTACCGGAGCGTCCAGACGCACCATGTTGGCATCCAGCTGCGTCGCGGTTTTGGCAGTCACGGAAAAAGGCCGATCCAGGGAATCCACGCCTTGGTAATGCGGCGCCACCATCACCGGCGCTCCATCGACGTCCTTTTGCACGCCGGAAAATACCAGCCGTATGCCTTGCGTATTTTCTCCCCAGGCAAACCAGGCCAACATCAGCACTCCCGCTGCCACCAATGCCCACAAGATGCGTTTACTTAATCCCACGTAATAACTGTGGTTGCGCTCTGCTCCCACAGAACGCCGGCGGCGTGAAAAAGCGGAAAGAGCGTTCATGCAACGCCTATACGCAGTAAATCATGAATATGGAGAATTCCCACCGGTTTTCCCTGCTCCACCACAAAGAGCACGGTCACGGACTTTTCATTCATCATCGCCAGCGCCTCAGCCGCCAAGGCCGTACTGCCGATGATGAGCGGAGATTTTGTCATTATTTCCGCAACATTCCTCTCCAGTATGCCAGGCGCCATATGCCGGCGCAGATCGCCATCGGTAATCACGCCTGCAAGCGCTCCGGAATCATCGACAACGCCCACGCAACCAAACCGGCGCGCTGTCATTTCCAGCATCGCCTCCTGCATGGAGGCGCTGACGGGGATCAACGGAATGGCAACGCCCGTATGCATTACGTCTTTTACCAGGCGCCACGCGCTCCCCAGCGCGCCACCGGGATGAAAAGCGGCAAAATCGGCACGCGTAAATCCCCGGCGCTGCAGCAACGCTACCGCCAATGCGTCTCCCAGCGCCATCATCATGGTGGTGGAAGTGGTCGGCGCATCCACGGGAGACGCCTCTTTCACCTGCGGCAGAATAAGCGCAATATCGGCTGCTTCCACCAACATGGACGAACGCCTGCGCACCATGGCGATCAGCGGAATATGAAACCGCTTGGCATAAGTGATCAACGCGCCAAGCTCCGCCGTTTCACCGGAGTTGGAGAGCGCCAATACCCCATCCTGAGCAGTAATCATACCCAAATCGCCATGACTTGCTTCAGCGGGGTGCACAAAATGCGCCGGCGTTCCAGTTGAAGCAAAGGTGGAAGCAATTTTTCTACCCACATGACCGCTTTTACCCATGCCACTGACAATCAATCGCCCCGGTAGCGACTCAATACGCTCCACCGCCCGTGTAAACGCGTCATCCAACGCCACGGCCAACGCCTCCAGGCCCGCGATTTCCTGTGCAAGCACGGTACGCCCTATGGCAATCGCATCGGTAGCGGAAGATCGGTTAGCAACCTGCATTTATCCCTCGAATAACATCAGTCCGGGATGCTACTATAAAGGATACTGATTTAAAACTTAAAAAAATGTTATTTATGGCCTGATTGCGGCTCCGCACCGGATTTTTTAGGCTCCGTCGCAGGCAAAGGAGCATCTAGCTGCGGGGCATTAATATTGGGGGCCGTCAGCAATCCCCGCGCCGTGGGCGTCGCCTTGATCGATTTAACATGGGTGCCGCGCAGCAATGTCAGGCTGATACGGCGATTGCGCGGTGAATTTGGCTCCGCCGGCACCAGCAAATCCCGATCCGCCATGCCCGTTACCTTCGCAATGCGCTCCGGATCAACGCCCGAATGCGAGACAAACCTGCGAGCCGCATTGGCACGATCGGAAGAAAGCTCCCAACTGGAATAACCGTCCGCCGAACCAAAAGCGGAAGAATCGGTATGTCCTGCCATGGAAATTTTATTATCGGTTTTTGAGACAATGTCGCCAATCGTGCGCAACACCGCCTTACCCGCATCGGTGAGCACCGCACTGCCTGGCACGAACATTGGCCGATTCTGGTTATCCGCAATATCAATCTTCATGCCTTCAGGCGTTTGCGTAATGATAATATCGTTTTTTATCTGGCTTAACTCCGGTGACTGCTCGACCGCATTCAAAACCTCGCTTTCCAGTTGCTTGAATTTTTCGTTTTCCTCTCCGTCCAACTGACCTTTTTCCCCGCTGGTTTCCATTTTATCAAACGGCTCATCCGGCTTGGCATCCGGCGCTTCTACGGGCTGGCCTGAGGAATTATCGCGCACGGTTTCATCCAGCTTTTTGGTTGGCTCACGCGGCACCGGCCCCTGCGGCACCTGCCCAACTACCAAACCAGGCTGCGTGAGGCTGCTTTTACTCACCCCTTTTTCACTGGGGGTCAGACCGCCCTCAAACCCGATTCCTTTGGAATCTTTAAGGCCGGTGGTGGGGGTAAAATAATCGGCAATGCCATCGCGCTGTTCTTTCGAAGTGCTTGAAAGCAGCCAAAGAAGCAGGAAAAACGCCATCATGGCGGTCACGAAGTCGGCATAGGCCACCTTCCACGCGCCACCGTGATGTCCGCCGCCGCCCTTCTTGATTTTCTTGATGATGATCGGTGTATTGTTGTCCGCCATGGCGCAATTATGGCAGGCAATGCTTAAAAAACCCCTTAACCAGGGCGTTTAAAGCCCCTCTTCGGCACGCGCTTTGTTCTGCTGATAAAGACCGTGGAAATCAATAGGTTCGAGCATTAATGGCGGGAATCCGCCATCGCGGGTTACATCCGCAATCACCCGGCGGACAAACGGAAAGAGCACAAACGGCGCATCCACAAATAAGAGCGGTCCGGTACGGTCTTCCGGAATATTCGTTAGCTCAAAAATGCCCGCATAGGCCAGATCCACTAAAAATAACGTGGCGTTATCAACCATGGCGCGCGCAGAGACATGAATCACGGTTTCGTACAAATTATCCTGCAGCTTCTGCGCTTTTAAATCCACGCTCACATCAATGGAAGGCTGCTGATAAGGCAACGTTAAGCTTTGGGGCGCATGCGGATTTTCAAAGGAAAGATCTTTCACATACTGCCCACGCACAGCAAAACTGGGGGCGAGATTTTCTTCGGATTGCTCATTACTCATGACATGGCTTTCTTTATAATTTTTCAAGACTTCAAACGGTAACCTTTGGTGATCATGTACTGCACCGTTACCCATAATGCAATATTCGCCGTCATCATAATGCTAAAACCCAGCATTGGCGAACTATCCGAATAACCGGTCATGGCGTAGCGAAACCCATCAATCATGTAAAAAAGCGGATCGAAATGGCTGAGATTATACCACAGCTCCGGCAAGGTCTTAATGGGGTAGAAAGTGCCGGATAAAAACGCGAGTGGCGTAATAATATAGGTCGTTACGGACGCAAGCTGGTCGAACGACTGCGACCACACCCCAACCAAAACCCCCACTAACGCCAGCATAACACTGGCGGCAATCACATGAAACACGGCGAAAAACGGATGCGCAATGGTAAACGGCACAAAAAAATACACGGCGGCGGATACGGTCATTCCCACCAATACTCCGCGCACCACGCCGCCCATTACCAGACTAAACGTCACCTCTGCGCCCGTAAGAGGCGGCATAAGGATGTCAATAATCACGCCTTGAATTTTTGAGAGCATGAGCGAAGAGGACGTATTGGCAAACGCATTCTGCACAATCGCCATCATGATCAGACCAGGGGCGATAAACTGACCATAGCTTAAACCTCCTACGTCACGGGAATGATCGCCTAGGGCAAGATTCATGATAGCAAGGAAAATCAGTGTCGTCACAACCGGAGCCACCAGCGTCTGGTTCCACACTTTCATAAAGCGCGCGACCTCGCGCTTGCACAGCGTTGCCGTGCCGATCACATTAAATGGCTGCATCCCGCCTGCATAGCTCAAGGATAGCGCTTTAGCAAGCGCAGGCTAGAAAACGCTCTTTCAAAGATTGCAATACCACGCGCTTTTGGTTACGCTTACGCTGCTTTTTTTAAAGGTATTCCATGGACTCCATCTTTAGCGCCGATGTACTGGCCAGCTTTATAACGCTCAGCCTCTTAGAGATTGTGCTCGGCATTGATAATCTTATTTTCATTGCCCTGGTAGCCGATAATTTACCAAAAGATTTACGCAAAAAAGCGCGGCTTTACGGCCTTGGCCTGGCGCTCGTTATCAGAGTGGTCATGCTGCTTGGCGTTTCCTGGCTTATGGCGCTCACCGAGCCGCTATTTACCGTAGGGGAAGTGACCGTTTCTTTTAAGGACTTGCTGCTCATCGGCGGCGGCCTGTTTTTAATTGCCAAAGCAACCTTTGAAATGCACGCCGATATCGGCGGGACGGCGGAAAAGCGTGAGATTGTCGGAAAAAGCACGCTCAAAGGCGCTATTTTCCAGATTATCCTGATTGATATTATCTTCTCCTTCGACTCCATTATCACCGCCGTCGGCCTTACCCCGCAAATAGGCATTATTGTGGCGGCGGTTCTGGTATCCATGGCGGTAATGATCAGCGCGTCCGGCCATATCAGCCATTTCTTGACCAATTATCCGACCTTTAAAATGCTGGCGCTGGCATTGATTCTCATGATCGGCACGTTACTGGTTGCCGAAGGTCTGCATTTCCACGTTCCAAAAGGCTATTTATACTTCGCCTTCGGATTCTCCATTTTCGTAGAATCCATGAATAGCTGGATGCACAAACGGCACAAGCGTAAGCAGGAAGACTAAGCGTTCTTGATTTTTTGATCGAAACACGGTTGTTTATACGGGCAATATGCCCTATAAAGCGCCTTTAGTCATTTACACCGGACTTTTATGGAATGCTTATGGAAAAAGTGCCTCTTACCGCCGCCGGCTATACCCGGATGGAAGCGGAGTTAAAACAGCTAAAAACCATCGAGCGTCCTGCCGTCATCCAGGCGATTGCCGAGGCGCGCGCCCATGGCGACTTATCTGAAAATGCGGAATATTCCGCGGCAAGGGAGAAACAAGGATTCATTGAAGGGCGCATTGCCGATCTGGAAGCCATGGTCAGCCGCGCCGAAGTTATCGACGTCGCGTCGTTAAAAAGCGAAACCATTAAATTCGGCGCCAGCGTAACGCTGGTGGATGAAGACACCGAAGAAGAAGTCTCCTACCAGATCGTGGGCGATTATGAGGCGGACTTAAAAATCGGTAGAATCTCGGTCAGCGCGCCTATTGCACGGGCATTAATCGGCAAGAAAAAAGGAGATCATATCGAGGTTCCTACCCCTAAGGGAACGCGGTATTACGAGATTTTAAGCGTGCGCTACGTGGGCTGATCAGCTCTGCATGCCTAAACACCAACGAAAAAAGACGCATGAGCGCAACGGCATTGACTAAACTTTCCAAGTATTGCATTGCGCTAGCATTAAGCTTGTTGCTTTGCATCAATTCCGCTTATGCGCTGCAAATAAGCGCTACTTCCAGGAAAAATACAGAAACCATAAGTTTTCCTGTCCCCCAAGGTGTCAAACCGACTGTCTTTACGCTGGATAACCCGGCGCGTCTGGTGGTGGATATGGCGCAGATTGAAGGAGGTTTAAGCGCTAGCCTCCCTGACTCCTACGAAGGCAATATACGCTCCGTGCGCATCGCCCGGAATAGTCCGCAAACCGTGCGTATGGTTTTTGAGCTTTCCGGCACCGTTACCGAATTCTCAAGCAAAATAAGCGACAATGCTGTTTCCATCCGGCTTACTGTCGCCTCCCTTGAAAAAGCGGTGGCGAGCCAGCCGAAATCCTTAAGCAAGACGGGTAAAAAGTCCGAACGCGCACCGACGGTAAAGAAACCGGAAAAACCGGTTATCGTGATTGATGCAGGCCATGGCGGACAGGATCCTGGCGCGCAAGGTCAAAACGGCACCGACGAGAAGGATCTGACGCTTAAATACGCTAAAGCCCTGCAATCAGCGCTGCTGGCGACAAAACGTTACCAGGTAAAGCTCACACGAAGCGACGACGTATTTATCCTGCTGCGCGAACGTATTGCCATCGCGCATAGAGCTAAGGGCGATCTCTTTATTTCCCTGCACGCGGACTCGGCACCAGGCCAGGATGCGCGAGGACTTTCCATTTATTCCCTTTCTGAAACCGCTTCCGATAAGGAAGCAGAGATGCTTGCTGCCAAAGAAAACCGCGCCGATATTCTCTCGGGCATGGATCTGTCGCATGAGAGCGAAGATGTGGCCAATATTCTTATCTCGCTGGCGCAACGCGAAACGAACAATACCTCCGCCATGCTCGCCGATATCATGGTACGCCACTTGCGCGCAAACGGCGTAAAAGTGTTGAATAATCCCCACCGCTTCGCCGGATTTGCCGTGCTTAAATCGCCGGACATGCCGTCGGTACTGGTTGAAACCGGGTTTATCTCCAACCCCGATGAAGAAGAAAAACTGCAAACCCGTAAATACCGGGATGCTTTGATCAGAGGATTGCTCAGCGGCATTGACAGCTTCTTCCAAAAGAAGCAAGAAGGCATCCTATGAAAGCCTTCGGTCGGATTCTGCTCAGCGTGCTGGGCTGGGCGTTTACGCTTCTTTGTTCAGGCGTCATCATCGGCTGTATCGCCATGATCCTTTTATTTAAGCATTATAGCAAAGATTTACCCGAATACAGCCAGCTTGCCAACTATGATCCCGCAACCGTCACGCGCCTCTACGCTGCGGACGGAAAACTTCTGGCGGAATATGCCTCTGAGAAACGGGTGTTCGTTCCGCTGAACGCGATTCCAAAACGGGTCATTCAAGCGTTTCTTTCGGCGGAGGATAAAAACTTCTATCAGCATACCGGCGTGGATTTTAGCGGCATAGGACGCGCAATTTACACCAATGTTCTCAACTACGGCCAGGCGCATTCCCTGGTGGGAGGCTCCACCATCACACAGCAAGTGGTAAAAAACTTTCTGCTCACCAATGAAAAATCTTTAGAACGTAAAATCAAGGAAGCTATTTTGGCGGTACGCATCAGCCAGGTTTACAGTAAAGATAAAATATTGGAGTTGTATTTAAATGAAATTTTTCTTGGCCTGCGCTCCTATGGCATTGCCGCGGCAGCACTGAATTATTTCAATAAATCGCTTGAAGAACTAACCGTCGAAGAGGCGGCCCTTCTTGCCGCGCTTCCCAAAGGCCCCACGCTCTATGATCCGCGTTATCACTATGCGGATGCAAAAGCCCGGCGCGACTGGGTGATTGGCCGCATGCTGGATGACGGTCATCTCGCCCCTGAGGAAGCGAAAGCGGCTGTGGCCACCCCTATTACCTTGCGCAGCCGCGCTGCCAACGATATTGCAGAGGCGGATTTTTTTGCCGAAGAAGTTCGCCGCTGGCTGGCGGATAAATACGGCAAGAATGTTTTATACGAAAGCGGATTGGTAGTCAAAACCACCGTTGAACCGGCACTGCAAAAAATCGCTGATCATGCCCTGCGCAGTGCCTTAACGGACTATGACAGACGGCGCGGCTACCGTGGCGCCGTACGGCACCTGCTTAGCATGGACGGCTGGAAAGCCGCGCTGGAGCAAATGCAGAAAGAGGATCATCAGCTGGTGGAAAACCAGATGCTCGCGGTGGTGACGCATGTCGAAGCCAACAAAGCGGTCATTGGTTTTGCCGACGGCAAGACCGGCGCCATTCCCCTTTCCCTGCTCAAATGGACACGGCGCGTTATGGAAGGCGGCGCTTTGGGCAAGGAAATCAAAAAGGCAAGCGATGTTTTAAATATAGGCGATGTGGTGATTGTGGCTCCTGCGTCAGAGGAACAGAAAAAACACCTGCTAGAAGCAGAACGCAAAATCGCCTGGGATCTACAGCAGGTTCCGGCTGTCAACGGCGCGCTGGTAGCGCTCGACCCGCATACCGGAAAAGTGCTGGCGCTCTCGGGCGGCTATGCTTACGGCGGCACGGCCTTTAATCGCGCCACGCAGGCCAGGCGCCAGCCGGGATCGGCCTTTAAGCCACTCGTGTATATGGCGGCGCTGGAAAATGGCTTTACGCCCTCGACCATTATCATGGATTCACCGGTAGAAATGAGTCAAGGAGTGGGCCTGCCCACATGGAAGCCGCAAAATTACGGCGATGATTACCTAGGCCCCATTACCCTGCGAACGGGGCTGGAGAAATCCCGCAACACCGTTACGGTAAGAGTTGCCCAGATCATCGGCATTAACCGCGTCCTTGAAATAGGCAAGCGTTTGGGGGTTTACGATGATCCGCCACGTAATTTCTCCATTGTGCTCGGCACTTCGGAAACCACGCTGCTTAAACTTGCCAACGCCTACGGCATGATCGTCAATGGGGGCAAAAAAATTACCCCCGCCTTGGTGGAACGGATTGAGGACCGTCAAGGAAAAACCATCTTCAGGCGCGATGAACGCCCCTGCCCGGGATGCTTTGTGCATAACATAGATAAAGTGGCGCCGGACGCTTCTCCGCCACGCATCGAAGACACAAGACCTCAGATCATTGATCCGCGTATTGCTTACCAAATCACCTCCATGATGGAAGGCGTGGTGCAGCGCGGCACAGCAACCCGCGCCAAAGCGCTTGGCGCGCCCATTGCAGGAAAAACCGGCACCACCAATGACAGTAACGACACCTGGTTTATCGGCGCCACGCCCGATTTAGTGGTGGGCGTATTCGTCGGCTATGACCGCCCCCAAACATTGGGTAAAAAGGAAACCGGCGGCAGCGTAGCCTTGCCGGGATTTATTACATTTATGCAAGAGGCGCTCAAGAACGTGCCGCCTAAGCCGTTTCGTATTCCCTCCGGAATTCAGCTGGTACGCGTAGACCGCCATACGGGACAACCTATTGAACCAGGCGTTGAATCTGATAACGTCATTCAAGAAGTCTTTATCACCGGCGGCCCGATCTTTCGCCCGGGACACGACAATGATTCTACGCAACCTCTTCCCGAAGGAACGGGAGAGGTATTAACGCTCCCAGGCGCAACGGAAGACAGTCCACCTCTTCCATGGTTGCAACCCTCAACCCCATTGCCTGCTCCTGACCCTGGTAATCAGCCAAACCGCGCTATTGGCACAGGCGGATTGTATTAAGTCCGCCAACTTCCTTGACTTATAACCTAGCGGCAGCCATCATCCGGTGCATTCGCCTGAAAAATTTTTCGTCATATGCCCACCTATAGCTATTCCGCCGTTACCAACAAAGGCCGCACTCTTCGCGGGAAAATCACGGCCGATAACGAACTGGATCTGGAAGCACGCCTCAAGCAATTAGGCCTGGAGCTTATTACTGCACGCGCAACCAAGCAGAAAAAAGGCTCCCGCTTCGGCACCGTTAAACTCAAAGACATGATCATTCTTTGCATGCACCTGGAACAGCTTGACCGCGCAGGCGTTCCCTTGCATGAAGCACTGGCCGATGTGCGGGACAGCAGTGAATCGCTCAAACTTAAAGATATTTTAATGGAGGTTTATGAGTCCATTAAAAACGGACAGCTGTTTTCGCAAGCGCTAGCGGCGCATCCGAAAGTATTCAACCAGGTGTTCGTGGGGTTGATTGCTTCAGGAGAAAAAACGGGCAATCTCTCGGAATCCTTTCATCATTTATCCGAACATCTTAAATGGTCCGCCGACATCCGGCGTAAAATTAAAAAGGCCACACGCTACCCCATTGTCCTGATTGGCGTTATTACGCTGGTCATTAGCGTATTAATGATTTTTGTGGTGCCAAAACTGGTGGAATTTATTTTAGCGCAGGGCTTTACCGTACCTATCCATACGCGCGCACTCATTTTTGTTTCACGCCTGTTTAGCCAATACTGGTACCTTATTCTTGGCTTTCCGGCTGCTACGCTAATGCTGCTGATGGCGTTCT
>CAZRJZ010000018.1:0-11043 GCA_964600465.1 uncultured Rickettsiales bacterium | reverse complement strand
GCTCATCAATTTATCGCAGCACGATCCCGCGTTTCAGGGGCAGAAAATTGAGTCGGTGACGGCTGACGGCACGCATCTCTACCTCGTAGCCGATAATGACGATGGTGCCACAGGCGTATTTAAAATGCCCATTCCGGAGTTAAACTATCAGGAAGGCGGCAGCATCCCGCAGCGGTATCGTAACATGGGCTTTTCCAGCGTGGGTGAAAAGAAGAAAAGCACACGCCCGGAAAAAAAGTGGATGGTGCTGGCGAAGAAAGGCGACCGCTACAAAGTGGTGCATGGCGGATACAAAGGCATGGAAGACTTTACGCAGCACCGCGATGAAAAGCGCAGGCGGCAGTTTTGGATCAGGATGGGCGGCAAGGATTCCGCACAGGCGCGCGACCCGTTCAGCCCGTTGTATTGGCATAAAAAATTCAAAACATGGGAAAATGGCGGAGTGCTGCACGATGACGCAATCAAAGTGGTGTGGATTGATGCCGATAACCCCGATACGTTTGAGAGCAAGATGTTTGACGACCTGGACGAGGCGGTGCGCTATGCCGAGGGAAAGACGCATCTCATCATGCAGCTGGAAGAGCAACAAAACGATTATTACCGGTGGAAGCTATTGCCTTACGGAGAACATGAAAAATATAAGACCGTGCTTGATGTGGGGAATTCCTTTTCCATTTTTGGCGAGGGAGGCGCAATAGATTTTAAAATCGGGGCGGTACACAACCCCCTGCAAACGGAAGAAACTATGAACTACGCACAAGGCGGCCCGCTGACCATTCAATCAGCTACGCTCTATTTTCAGGAAGGCAATTCTGACAAAGAATATCATGCGCAGATTGTGGATGTCGGCAACGGGGGCTTTGTGGTCAATTTTCAGTTTGGGCGCAGGAATTCCACTTTGCAAACAGGCACCAAAACGCCCACGCCTGTTTCCCGCGCTGCAGCGCAGAATATTTTTGATAAGCTCGTTGCTTCCAAAGAACATAAGGGCTACCAGCGCGCATCGCAGCCTGTGGTCACCGTGACGCCAAAGCCGCACACGAGCACCGCGCCTGTGCAAAGTGCAACTGCACCCGTGCCACCGCCACGCCCGAAAGTTGCACTGATGCCGCAGCTGCTGAATATGATCTATACAGCGGAAGAGGCGGAAAGATATATCACCGATGACGGTTACCTTGCCCAGCAGAAATACGATGGCGAGCGCAGGATGATTGTGTCCGATGCAAACAGCGTGGAAGGGCGCAACCGCAGGGGCTTGCCGGTAGCGCTGCCGGATGCCGTCAGCGGATCCGTGAGCTACGAGTGTGTGCTGGATGGCGAAATCATCGGTGACCGCTATTATGCGTTCGACTTGCTTTCGCTGGGCGGGAAAGATATTACGCATCTGCCTTGCACCGAGCGGCTTAAGCTGTTAGCACCGTTTCCATTTGCCCCGAACATCATCAAAGTGCCTACGGCTTACACTACACAAGAAAAACGGGAATTGCTGGAGCGGCTGAAGAAGCGTGAAAATGCAGAGGGCATCGTCTTCAAAAAGAAAACAGCGCCTTACACGGCAGGCAGGCCTGCCTCCGGGGGCGACCAGTTCAAGTATAAGTTTTATAAGACCGCTACATTTATTGTGCGCGATTATACAGACGGCAAGCGCAGCGTGGGCATGGATCTGTTTGCGCCTGACGGCAAACGGGTGAATGTCGGCAAGGTGACCATCCCGCCCAATCAGGAGGTGCCTGCTATCGGGGCGCTGATTGAAGTGCGCTACCTGTATGCGTATCCGGGCGGCTCGGTGTTCCAGCCTACCTACCTCGGGCCGTGCAATGATTTAGAGGTTACAGACGCTACACTCGACCAGCTCATTTATAAGGACGGTACCGAAGCGCCACCGGAGCAAGCAACTGTTGAAATAGCGCCTGTGGCGGAAATCGTTCAGCCGCTGCCTGTTGTTGAATCTGTTCCGGCACCTGCTGACCAGGCAACAGAAATCACCGAGGCGGAAAAAAAGCACCGCGCAAAAATCCGCAGGCTGGAAAAAGAGCTGGAAGAAGCTGAAGAGGGAGACCGCGAGGAAAAAGACGTGCAGCGCGCCATCGCCTCGCTGAAGCTCCAGCTGGAGCAGGCCTGGAAGGATTTGGAAAACAAAAACTTTGAGCGCGAGCTGCCGTCACTGCCGGCAGGAAGTGTCCGCAGGAGGCCATCGCCCCGCATCGGTCAGGCATCCGCGCCCGCGCTCGCGCAGGAAAGCCTGGTGTCTGCTGCGCTGGATACGCGCCCCTATCAGCTGTCTCCCGAAGCAATGGTGCGCACGATGCAGTTTAACAAGCAGAATTTTGGCGGAGCAGAGATGCCGCAGTTTTCAATGGAGGTGCTGGTGCCGAAAGCGGCACGCGAACAGTTTGCGCTGCATGATGTGCCCCCTAAAGCAGACTTATCGAAAGATCCGGTGTTATCCGGTTTGCAAAGCCAGCAGGATGAGGAAGACGAAGAAAAAACAGGATTGGAAACCGCTGCTCCGGTGCAGATGTATGAGCTGGCACAGCTATCTCACCCAGATGACCACGGGCTGAATGTCACACGCGCAGCGATGTTGAAAGAGTGGGAGAAGCGGGGTAAGGAGCTGACGCAGGCGCTGGGCTTGCCGGTGAGCCAGGGCTATCCGATGATAAATAACTATGCCGGCAGCATTAAGCCGCTGGATGCGCAGCTCGGTCAGCGGGAAGAGTGGTGGTCGGTACATGAGCACATGCGCCCGGTTGCGGATTTAGATGCCGCAGAGCAGGCGATCAACGACCACATTACTGCACTGAAAAAGTTGCGGGATGCGCAGGTAAAAAAAGATAAGGACACACAAAGTAAGCGGTCTTCGTATGAATGGGAAATTGAATCATATAGGAAAGGCCTGGAAATTATCAGGCGCTACCGTTTAAAATTATTTGACGAGCCGCTGCAGGAAACAGCAGCAGAGGATGCCGAAGCCATCGCGCAGGAGCAGCGCATCCGCATTATGCAGAGGAAGCGGATGCGGAATCAATATACAAAAATTGGTGAGATGTCTGTGCATAAAAAAGCCCCGTTTGTGGTGAAGCAAGGACCAGGCATTATCATTTGGAATGCAGATTCTTATGAGGATGCGCTGGAGTGGGCAAAGAAAAAAGCGGAAGGCACTCCCGAAAATTCCCCTGCCGCCACATCCGTCCCTGCAGTTGCAGCAGATTCGCCAAAAAGTAGTATTTCTGGTAGCACTGTTTCGGGAAAACCGATTCCGGAGCTGCCAAATACCGGACTCGCCATCGTGAACAGGGGCGAAGCCTTCAGCACCTTAAACGGGGTGATTGTGCCCACCGCCCAGCTGCAAACTATCATCGCGCAGCATGTGAAGGCGGGCACTGCAAACAAAACCATTGACACGGACGACACG
The DNA here is from genome assembly GCA_964600465.1 of uncultured Rickettsiales bacterium. Lineage (GTDB taxonomy): Bacteria > Pseudomonadota > Alphaproteobacteria > Rickettsiales > SXRF01 > CAYMDD01. The sequence continues at coordinate 7,628 of CAZRJZ010000018.1, read as the reverse complement.
CTGATGTATGACCTCGGAAAAAGTGTATCAGAACCGCCAGAAACTGTGCAAATTCTCCCGCAACCCGTACAAATTTTAACGGAAAGCGTACAAATTCCAGCGGAAACCGTAATTGCACCCGTAGCAAGCGACCAGTTTTTTCAGGTTGGCGAGCAGGTGGCGGTCATCCACCAGGATAAGTTTCAAAAGACCAAAAAGCGCAGGATGGATGTCATCGCGAAGATGGTGCAGGAGAAGCCGCAGTTTTTTGGCGGCAAGGGTACTGCGCACGACAGCTATTTCGTGCAGGGCGGACAGACGCGCTTTCGCCAGGCCAGCAAAGAAAGCTACCCGAGCTTTGCGATGGGGCAGACGCTCATCGAGCTGGTGCCGCTCAGCCAGGCAGAGGCGTATTTTAACACGCTTCCGTTCCGGGATGTCACCGTGCCGCAAAAATGCGCAGGCGGCATTGTAGCAATGGCGGATGGCGGACCCGTAGCCGATGTGCTTTCCCGCGCTACGGTGCGTGATAACAGAATCGTGCTGCTGCCACCGGGGCAGCTCGACCGCAAGCTCTATCAGGATGTCGCAAAGCATCTGGAGCTCATCGGGGGCAAGTGGAACCGCAGCGCGCAGGGCTTCGTGTTTCAGGAAGATCCGACAGATCTTTTAAAGCAGGTAGCCGCGGGCGACAAGCGCAACCTAAAAAAAGAGTTTCAGTTTTTCGGCACCCCAGACAACGTAGCAGACGAGGTGGTAAGAGACCTGCCCATTCCGTTTGTGTACGACAAAACGCTTAAAGTTTTGGAGCCGCAGGGCGGGCAGGGTGCTCTCATCAAAGCCTTTCACCGGAAATATCCGGACATCGTGGTGGACACCTATGAGCTGTCCGACCTCAACCGCACGTTTTTAAGCAAGCTGCCGAACACGCGTATTCTCGGGCCTGATTTTTTACAGAGTGATCCGGCTGTAAAGTATGATTACATCCTGGCGAACCCGCCCTTTAACAAGAATCAGGACATTGACCACATCTATGCGATGTATGAACGCCTGAAGCCGGAGGGCACGCTGGTAACACTCGCTTCGAAGCACTGGCAGCTGTCGGGCAACAAGAAAGAAACAGAATTCCGCGCATGGCTGGACGAGCACCATGCGTTTGTGGATGAAATACCGGCAGGCGCGTTCAAAGAAAGCGGCACCGGTATCGCCACTGCAAAGATTGTCATTGAGAAGCCTACTGCAGCTGCACAGAGTCCCCTTGACGCGGAGTGGGAACAATGGCTACAGGAAAATCCTAATGCTTCCAAAGGGCAGGAAGGGAAAAAGAAAAAAGAGCTGGCGGAGAAATATAAATATGATCCGACAAATCCAAATCAAAGTCGGGAAGAGTCCGAAGACCCCGAAGCCATCGCGCAGGAGCAGCGCATCCGCATCATGCAGCTGCAGCGCAAGCGTAAACAGCGCACGCGCCCGGTGCAAGACCATTCTCATACGCATTGATTGGCAGTGCAACCTATTTGCGCTGCAGGTGCTCCCGCTACGAAAAATAAAGTGCAACTTTTGAAAAAATCGGGCGAGGGCAGAAGTTGCACGTTCCTTTTTTCATTGGTGAAAAATCTTTTAAAAAAATAATTCTGTCAAATTTGACAGAATTTGAAAAAGATGTGCTATCATTGCGCAATGAATGTCAAACTAACGACCAAACTCAATTTTAAAAAAGAACAAAATTCCTAATGGACACACCTATTTCAGCACCCATGAATCTTGACCAGGCATTTAATTGCTGCATGGAAGATTTGCGCCTGAAGGCGAAGAAGAAAAAAACGAAAGCCGCCCGCAAGCGCGAGCAGGACCGTTTGGCAACATTGAAAAAACGCTATGCCAGCAAGAAGCTCAGCCGCGAGCTGATTGCAGACATGCTGCGCGCAAACGGCTTCAGCGTGCAAACGCCCGAAACATGGATTAAAAAAACAGAAAACACGAACCCATGAAACAGTATTTCAGAAAGCTGAATGCTCTTTTCCGCTTTTATCTGCAGCCGCACCGGGGGCTGCAGCGCAGAAAAATCACCCTTTAAAAATTTACTAAAAAAAATCCTCGATGAACACACACACTGCAGAAGCAATTAAACTGAAAGTAGCTCCGCCACCCGACCTGAGCCAGGCGATGTTTGCTACCGCCATTCCCTGCAACCCGACTCCGTTTGCCATCGCGCTGGCAGAAAACGTGCATCATTACGGCACCGACTGGATTAAAACGGATGAAGCCAAGCGCATCCTTTTCGTGCTGAACATGCAGGCCTACGGCCAGCTGTTTCATCTGGATGCTCCCGCTGAATTTGAACGCTTATTATCCACCAATAAAAAATCACAATGATGAAACAACTATTTTTCGCAGCCTTGCTGGCAGTGCTGGCCGGCTGCCTTTCCGGATGCAAGAAAGACGAAGGAAATGCCACACTCGTCTTTTACACGATTAATGGAGGGCATGGCGAGCTGAATATTTATGTCGAAGGCAAGTATGAGGGCACGATCACCCAGGCGATTGCTGCTGCGCCCGGATGCGGCACAGGCACTTCCGGCAGGGTGCTGCAGGTGAAGCTCGATCCCGGCTCCTACCGCTGGGCTGCCCTGGGCAGCGATGGTTCAACCTTTTATGCAACGATTGCGCTCAAGGCAGAAGACTGCCATGTGCAGATGATTCCGTAACCTTAAAACCGCAGCGATGAAAAAGCATACAATAACCGTTAAGGCAAAGCAGGTAGTGGAATATGAACAGCAGATCGAAGTGACCGAGCAGGAGCATACGTTTCTGAAAGAAGCGTTGGCACACGGAGATACCGTTTCTTTGAAAAATCATACTTCTGCTTATTTGATTTTGCAGGAGAAAATAGACCCGATCAGCGTTTTGTCGGCTGAAGAAGCGTATACAGATGTGAGCATTAGATAAAACAACAAACTGCACTATGAATTATCAAACACAAACAGGGAAAACCATTGATGAAGCATTTACGGGCTTTCATCAGCAAAATCCGGATGTTTATACCTTTTTTAAAAGGTTTGCTTTCGATTGGCTCGCCACCGGGGCGACCAAGATTTCCAGCAAGCAGATCATCGGCAGGATCCGCTGGCATGTAGAGGTGGAAAGCCGGTTAAATAAAGAGCCGGGAGACTTTAAGATTAACGATGCGTTCACCAGCCGCTATGCCCGTTTGTTTATCCGGGATTATCCCGAGTTTGAGCATCATTTTGAAACACGCGAGCTGCGCACCGGCAGCGGGCAGCCTGATGAAGCGGTAACGCAGCCCGCCTTTGCGCCTGTCGTTACGGGCACAGCAGGCAGCCTGTTCGATTTTTTGCCCACTGTTACGTTTGACCAGGTATTTAACCAGCCAAAACAAGACGCATGAAAGAGCCTATTGAAATAAAATTTGCAGCTACTGCCGAAATTACGGTAGTGCCGTCTTCCGATGAAAACGGTGACCAACCTGTTTCAATTAAGAACGTAGTGTTTGTCTTCAGCCCGGATGAGTCTTTGTTGCAAGAGGCTTATTTTAATCCGGATAAAACGATGACTGCACATGCAATTCATCCGGCATCGCAATGCTTCATTTTCGGGCTGATTGCCAATATCATGTATGCCCATGAGCGCGGTTATGAAGATTCAGCAAAGCATTTACGCTACATCATCAAGCATCTGGAAGAGGGGTTTGTAGCGCAGTATAAAATGAGGCAGGGCACCCTTGAGCAGATACGCAATGGTGGCGGATCGGACGTTAAAACAGATTCAACCAGTAAACAATAATTCATTCACCTGAAAACAACACGATTATGTCAGATTTTTTCCAACAGATATCCAAGTACCTCAAGGGGTATGATATCAAAATGAGCCTGGCGCAGGCAGGCGAAACCCTTACCGTGGGCATTTTCCCCACGCATAAGAATACCGAGATCAGCGAAAAGCTGAAGCCGATTATGGTCACCGGCACTGCCGAAGAGTTTGACCGCGAGCTGTTCGAGAAAATCGGCTCCACGCTCGAAACCGCTGCCGGGCTTGCCGTAAGTATCGAGGGCTATAACACGCAGCTGAAAGAGCTGGAAGGCACCAAGAAGGAGACCGTAGAGAAGAAGCAGGAGAAAAAAGCGGGGAGCGCCATCAGGAAAAAAACAGCTGCAACCCCGGCACAAAAAAAACAGGACACGAAAAAGCAGGAGGTGAAAAAGCCTGTCGCTAAAAAGGCGGCAGCGGCACAGCCTGCAAAGAAGAAAAACAAGATTACCATCCGGATGCAGGTGGACGCCTTGCTTGCTGAAAAGAAGTTTGAAGAGGCAACCGCATTTGTCAAGAAAGCCAACGAAAAGGGCGGACTGAACAAGGCAAAAATTGACGAGCTGTATGCGCTGATTAAAGCAGCACAGGGAGGAACGGAAAGTGCTGCAGTGGAAATTGCACAGGCAGAGCTGCTGGCAATACCAGCGCCTATGGCGCTTGAAAATGCACCGGAAACAATCGAAGAGCAGCCTGCAGCTGAACAGGAAGAGCAGGCCGCAGGTGCTTCACACGAAGAAGCAGAAGGCAGCAATTACGTTGATTTTATGAAATCTTAAAAAACACTTAGCACATGGCACTGAACATCACAAAAATTGACCGCGACTTTATTCTTAAGAAAGGAGATAAAGAGGTTCATCTGAAAGACCCCAACCCGGAGCTGACTCCGGAAGAGGTGATGAAATTTTACGCAGGGCAGCACCCCGAGCTTACCAACGCTACGCTCGCAGGACCGAAGGTAGAGGGCGGAAAGGCTGTTTACACTGCGAAAACCGTAGTCGGAACGAAAGGATAATATGGATACCGCAGAATACATCAAGCGTAAAAAGCAATGCCGAAAAAAGCCACAACAGCAGCATCCCAAAGAAGATCTGCAGGAGCTGCACCAGGTTATCGGAAACGTGCTGCATCAGGAAAGCGTAGTCAACCGGGGCGCGATGGACTTATCAGCTCACCTGCTCGAACGCACACAGGCGCCATGCGCAATAGTCAGCCATCTGCCCTGAAGCTGCCCATGCGCTCGCGCACAGGCGTGCAGGTAGACCTGCTCACGCTGCCCAAAGGCGTGTGTCTGCTGGATACCGAAGAAAAGCTCCTGCAGGCAATCCAAGATTTGCTGCCCCTGGCGAAAACACAAAAGCAGTTTCAGGATAACCAGCGCTGGAGTGCCGCTACGCCTGTCACGGAAGTGTTTCATGTCTTTTGGCTCAAGCTGCTCGGCATGATAGGTCCAAAGTCGGCAAAGATCCAGCTGCAACAAAAGCGCTATCAGCTGGTCGTGCAGGAGGCGGTGTATTTTGATGTGAACTGCCCGGTGATGCCGGTTTATTTTCTGCCGGTGCTGGAGCAGGTAGACAAGCCGCTGTTTGAGCTGGCCTTTTACCTAATCTGTTTGCTGCACGACCAGGCGGATATTGAATACTGGGAAGAGGATAATGACACGTACATCTACGAAAATATTGAAGGCCAGCTCGCAGATTATAAAAGCAACCAGTCAGCCGATGGCAGCAATTATCAAAAAGAAATTGCGGCTCTGGAGCAGGCGCATCGGGTCTATGCGGAACAAGGACCCGCTACCCTCTTTGAACAGCGCCTCAAGCACGCAGGCGCATCAAAAAGTAAATGGCTGAAAACTTTCGCGGAATTCGTTCCGAAAACGAAGCTGGAAAAAGATTTTCACTCCTGGATGAAAACAGGCCGCGAGCTGGTGGTGGCAGGCGAGTCTATTCATAAATATATTTCGCTGCCGGAAGAGATTAAGCCGAATGAAGAGGGTTATTATGACGAGCAGCTCCCCAGCACGCCAGATAAGACCGTCCGTTTTTTGTGGAGCGTGGATGACTGGTGGTGGGGCGAGTTTGAGAGCATGGAAGAATCTGTTTCTAATGAAGCGGGCGGTCTACCTTTTTTGTTTGAAAAAGTGGTAAATGACTTTGCGGAGCTGAAAAAGACAGACAAAGATTCTTTCCCTGCCAAGGTGCTGCGCTTCATGAAGGAAGGCCGCGCCCTCGAGAAGAAATACCGCGCCTCTTTCGCAAGCCCGGAGCTGCTGAAGAAGCTGGTTGCCGCGCAACGTAAACCAAAATACTTACTGGATATTTTATGAACAAAGAAACTATTTTTTATGAACTCAGAAAAAAAACTTATGAACAAAGAAAACACAACAGCAGAGGCGCCACGTCAGCCGGAGCCGATTGCTTATTTTCCGAAGCAGGCGCTGGTCGTGTATGCGACCAATATCATGCAGACCGACCGCAGCAATCCATCGCGCTATTACATCGAAATCAGCGACATCATGCAGGACAAGGGCAGGTCGTTTATCGGGGCGGGCAAGCCGGTGACAAAGCAAACGCTGCAGACGCTTTTGGAAGTGGTAGCGAAAAGCGACAAGCAGACTTTCTTTTCTATCGAAGAGACGGTGCCTGCTAATCTGCTGGTGCTTGACCAGCGCCCCGGAAAAAATATCATCGCCTGGTGGAGGCCCGCGCAGCGCCAGACGCTGCAGATAAAAAACAGGCCTTCGCTTACCTGCTGGGTGCCGCCTCTGGTGTTCATGGTGCGCAACCAGCGCCTTGCCGTGGCAGCATTAAATAAAAACCAGCGCCCGGGCATTGCGAGCCGCCTCTTTCACGCGCCCTTTTTCAATGTTTACAATGACATGAGGGTATGCCTGGGCGATGTGAAGCCGCCCAAAACAAGCGGGGAGATCCGTGAACTGATCGCGGCATGGGAGCAAGCCTTCTGGCAGTCGGAATTTACGGATACCGTCACAGGCGCCTATGCCAAAAAAGATTTGCAGCGCTGGTGGAGAAAGAAGCGCAGGGGAAAATTTAATTTGAAGCAACTCAAGCAAAGTCAGATAAACTTAAAATCACTATGCGAAAAGGTATAAAAGTGCTTTTGCAGAAAACAGCCGTTAAGAAAAAAACGGTGAAGAAAAAGCCTGTTAAGAAAAAAGCGGTGAAGAAACCTGTTCAGAAACAGGTGAAGCCGGTGCAGAAAGCGCACTGGACGGCAGAGTATTTCCTGGCTCCGCAGCATCCGCTCACCGTAAAGGTGCTCGGCTGTGGCGGCTCCGGCAGCCAGATGCTGCAGGCGCTGGCCCGCATCAATGTGTCGCTGGTCGCGCTGGGGCACCCCGGGCTGCTGGTGCAGGCATGGGATGCCGATAAGGTCACCGAAGCAAATCTGGGCAGGCAGCTGTTTTCCAAAGCCGACCTGGAACAATATAAAGCAAAGGTGCTGATTGAGCGCATTAACCGCTTCTATGGGTTTAACTGGCAGGCGGTGCCGCTGCGCTGGGATGGCGATAGCCTGAAAGACAGCCTCTTTGCGAATATCATGATTACCTGCGTGGATAATGTTTCTACCCGCGAGACTGTGCATAAAATTTTAGGCAGCCGCTGCAGCTCGGAGCCGTTCAACATTCCCGTGTACTGGCTTGATTTAGGGAACACCCAAACCAGCGGGCAGGTGGTACTGGGCACGTTTGGCATGATTAAGCAGCCAAAGCGCACCCGCAACACAGTCAACACACTGCCAACCATCATGGACTTGTTTCCCAACCTGCAGAAGTTTGAAAAGCCGGATGCGCCCAGCTG
>CAZRJZ010000017.1:8086-11289 GCA_964600465.1 uncultured Rickettsiales bacterium | reverse complement strand
CGCGGCGCAGCCAGCGTAACGCAATCAATATATTGATTGCGAATTAGTATAATTTTTCGTTACTCGCTATATTGATTGCATACAGGTATGAAAATCGGCTTCGTTAATACAAAATATAGCTGACTCGCTACGCGGCAGATTATGTTCCTAAATATTAAAATACTTCGCCTGGCTGTGATGCGCCACAATGGCCGAAGTGGAGGCTTCCGGATGGAGCTGAAATTCATCGGACAACTCCACGCCAATAGCGCCGGCTCCGAGTAACCGCAGCAACAGCGCCTGATCTTCCAGGCGTGGACAGGCGGGGTAGCCGAACGAGTAGCGGGAACCCCGGTACCCCTGCTTTAATAGCTTCTGCATGTCACGCGCATCTTCATGCCCAAATCCCAGTTCGGAGCGGATACGTTTATGAATATATTCCGCCAGGGCTTCCGCCGTTTCCACCCCCAGCCCATGCAGGTAAAGATAATCCTGGTAGCGGTTGCCGGCAAACCATTCGCGCCCCACATCCGCCACTTTCTGCCCAGCCGTCACCACTTGCAGACCTATCACATCACGCTCGCCTGCATCTACATCGCGGAAGAAATCAGCCACGCTAATGCCGCCTTCTTTTTCCTGTCGCGGCAAATTAAAACGCCCAATTTCTTTGGTATTTTCTTCGTTAAATAAAATAACGTCATTGCCCTGGCTCGCGCATTTAAAATACCCATAAGCCGCTTTTGGTTCCAAAATCTGCCCTTCTTCGCATTCCGCCAGCAGCTTCTTCAAGATAGGCCGCACTTCCGCATCCACAAATTTCCAATATTCTTCAATTGTTTTACCGGATTTCTTAAAACCCCAGTGGAAGGTAAAAAGCATCTGGTCATTAAGATAGGGGATCAGCGCCCGCATCGGCACCGATTCAATCAGGCGCGCGCCCCAAAAAGGCGGTACCGGCACTTGCGCCTGCGCCGCCAGCTCTGCGCGCTTCAGTTTAATAGCCTCCAGCTCCAGGGGGCGTAATTCGATCTTTGGCCGTTCTTCCGCCTGTTTCCAGCGTTGCTTGGATTTACTGGAAGAAGGGCGATTATGTTTACGCAACTCCAGCTCTTTTAAATGCGCATCGAATCCGCCGACGGCAATTTTGTTCATTAAATCAAGGCCGTCGAAAGCATCTTGCGCATACGCCACCCGGCCGGAACCGTAGGCGGCGCGGCAATCTTCTTCCACATAAGCCCGGGTGAGCGCGGCGCCTCCCAGTAATATGGGAATATTGACGCCTTCGCGTGTAAACTCCTCCAGATTTTCACGCATAATCACGGTGGATTTCACCAGCAGGCCTGAAAGTCCCACCGCATCCGGCTTATGCTCGGAAACGGCTTGCAAGATATTGGCAATTGGCTGCTTTATGCCAAGATTCACCACTTTGTAGCCGTTATTGGTAAGAATGATATCCACCAGGTTTTTGCCAATATCATGCACATCGCCTTTAACGGTAGCGAGTACGATTTTTCCCTTTTCCTGCCCATCCGCCTTTTCCATGAGCGGCTCTAAATGCGCCACGGCCTTTTTCATGGTTTCCGCCGATTGCAGCACAAACGGCAGCTGCATCTTGCCGGAGCCAAATAATTCTCCCACCACTTTCATGCCTTCAAGCAGGATGTCGTTGATAATCTGAAGCGGCTGATATGTTTCAAGCGCTACATTCAGATCATCCTCCAAGCCCTTCTTATCGCCGTCGATTATGCGTTCTTTTAAAACTCCCTCAATCGTATCCGGGCGTTGTTTCTTCTCTGCCGCAGCGATCACCCTGCCTTCAAACAAGGAAATAAAATACTGCAGCGGATCGTAAGGATCATCCGGTGTTCCTTGGGGTTTAGGGGGAATATAAGTATCTGTCATAGAATAATTACTAAATCTTTCACTTAAAAAAACGCATAGCTATTTTGAAGATACAAGGTCTATTACGCTAAAAGCCTGGCTGCGTCCAGCAAAGGAGGAGGCGTTGCCTGCGCCTTAAAACCTTCTTTTTCAGGCAATACCGCCGCTTGCAAAATGCATTCTCCCTCTATATGCTGACTCCAACGACTATGCCAGAGCTTCCTAAAACCGCCTTTACGCACCGTCACCTCTTGGGCATTGAAGGGCTCAGCCGGGATGACATCCTCACCGTTTTATCCTGCGCCGAGACTTACATCACCAAAAATCGTGCGCCCGATAAAAAACATCCCCTTCTTAAAGGCCGTACGCTTATTAATCTGTTCTATGAGAATTCCACACGCACGCGCTCCTCGTTTGAGCTGGCAGGTAAAAGATTGGGCGCGGATGTCATCAATATGTCGGTAGACGCCTCTTCGGTTAAAAAAGGAGAGACCCTCATTGATACCGCCATGACCTTAAACGCCATGCACCCGGATTTTATCACCGTACGGCATCCCGAATCCGGCGCGGTGCATTTGCTGGCGCAGAAGGTGCACTGCTCGGTGATCAACGCAGGCGACGGCAGCCATGAACACCCCACCCAAGCCTTGCTCGACGCCCTTACCATTCAGCGGCATAAAGGGCGCATTGAGGGATTGAAGGTAGCTATCTGCGGCGACATTCTACACAGCCGCGTGGCGCGCTCAAATATCCTGCTGCTTAATAAAATGGGCGCGAGCGTGCGCATTATCGCACCCCCCACCCTTATGCCGTCACACCCGGAATCCTTTGGCGTCACGCCGTTTTATTCCATGCGCGAAGGGTTAAGAGATTGCGATGTCGTCATGACCTTGCGGCTGCAAACCGAGCGCATGAACAGCTCTTTTGTGCCTTCGCGGCGAGAATACTTCCACTTCTGGGGACTGGATTATGAAAAGCTGGCTTACGCCAAAAAAGACGCAATCATCCTCGATCCCGGACCGATTATCCGTGGCCTGCAGATCGACTCGGAACTTGCCGACGACATCGACCGCAGCATGATCCTCGATCAGGTGGAAATGGGAGTAGCCGTGCGGCAGGCAGTACTGGAGCTGCTTTCTTAAAAAAAATCTACCCTCTGGCACTCAGCGCAGGCATGGCCGTGCTTGCATGCGCAACCTCCTGCCAGCGCGAAGAAAATGCCGCAGAATCAAGCGCAGGTGCAGCAGGAGGCGCAACGCTTAAGCCAAGATCCTTTTTAGCGATAAACGGATTATCCTTCAGCGCGGAAATCTGGTTTCGGATATAATCCGCCACTTGATGCG
>CAZRJZ010000017.1:0-8076 GCA_964600465.1 uncultured Rickettsiales bacterium | reverse complement strand
ACCAGCCGCCACCGCCATCAACGCCTGCGTGCTGTCTGAATCAATGCCTAAGCGCTCACTCTCGGCTTTCGAAGAAATCGACATCAACCCATTAGCAATCACGGCGGCAGCGGCATAGCCCAGCTTGTAGCGGTAGCTTTTTTGCGCCGGATTCTGCTGGCGCTCCTTGAATGCGCTGATCGTCAGTGCAATGTTATTGCCAAACCATAAATACCCAGGCACACGCAGCGGCTTTTCCTGCGCCCAGGCATAAAGGCGAGAAAACAGGCCATCGTCTTTTGGGCCAGGTTTTTCAACTTGCGCACTTACCGACGCGAGGCTCTTTTTCTTCTCAGGTATCAGCAAACCTGCCAATGCGCCGCCAAGCACCAGCCCTCCAGAGACCGTGTCCCAAGGCTTTTTGTGGGTCATGCCCGATTGCATAAGCTGGACGCCACACACCGCCACAATGCTATTGAATATCTGAGAAGGGTACGTGTAAGCGAACTTCTCCAGCCCTGCCACGATACTGTTTTTCTGCTCCTGAGTCGCCCCCATCACCGGACCATTTTGCGGTACGGCAATCCCTTCTTTCTGGAAGAAATTACCGAGTTCATAGGAGAGGCTTTGCAGATGCGTATGCGCATCTTTACGTCCATATCTCGCTAAAATCGCCCCACCGGATGAGTAAAGCGCGCCGGCGATGGTTTCTTTATAACGTCCGCTCATAATCCCGGAAGCCGCCAGCGCCGCATCGCTGATCAGATAGAAAATACCCGCGAGCTTTAAACTGCTATCGCGGATCCTGGTCATGAATGCATCTGCTTCTTGCGACGTTTGCTCTAAGACCGGTTGGCCTTGCGTAAAGCCGAGCTGATTTAATTGTTTCAGTAGCGAATCCGGTGAGGTAAATCCACTGGCATAGAGGGTATGCACACCGCGCTCCGTTTGCGGAACCGCAACAATTCCGTCTTTACGCTGGTTTAGTATGGCCGTAAGGGAGGAAAGATCTTCCGCAGCAGAAGCCGGCTGCGGAAAAATACGGGCAATCCATACACTCTTGGCGTCTTGAGTGAACTCAACATGCGATAATTTAGACTGAGAGGAGTAACGATAAATATCCATGCGATACTACAAAGCTTCTTGCCCCATACGTGATTTTGGCTACGCCCGGAACCCCTGGTAACGAGCGCGGCCCACCCACGAGCCGGTCGCCATCATAGCATGCAATGCCCAAAAACTCACCGCGAAAGTTTAATTTGCAACCTCCGCCTCTCTCCATTAGCATAGCAACCCTAAGCAATTGTGGTATTTAAGCATTTGCAATGTAAAACAGGCTATTGGCATGAAACGCTTTAAAAATCATGGTTATTGTCTAAGCATACTGGTCTTGGCCTTGTGCTTTCATCCCGCCCCCTTACACGCCGAACCGTATTTCGATGCGGCAGCAATCACGCCTGCACTTCTTACCCCTCCACTCACGCCTGAAAGTGAGGCCCGGAAAGCGGAAATTGAGGCAATTGTAGCACTGCAAGCGCATGCGCCGGAAGCAGAGGTTAAAAAAGCCCTGGATGAGCGTACTATGTCTCCTGAGCTGATAACGCTTGCCGTGGATCCTGGGCTCAAACGCACAAATTTTCCGGCGCTTTATACGCTATTGGACCGCGTGGCCGATACCACGCACCCTATCAGCGATCAGGCAAAAGAATACTGGCGTACCGTACGGCCTTATAAGGCGGATAAGCGCATTAAAATCCTTGTCAAGGCGCACACGAACAACGCCTATCCCAGTGGCCACACCACCGGCGCCTATGCCTGGGCGCATACGCTGTCTTTAGTAATCCCGGATAAGCGCGCTGCCTTTCTGGCACGGGCAGAGGAGATCGCGCAGCACCGCGTGCTGGTTGGCATGCACTACCCGCATGACCTGGCTGGCGGCAAAGAACTGGCACTGCTCAGTATTGGCGCTCTAATGGTTAATCCCGCATTCCGGGCGGACGTGGAAAAGGCCAAGGCGGAATACGCCGTTTATACAAAACAACTACACGGCAAACAGGAATAATTATGCCTCCCGTTCAAAAATTCACCCTCCCCACCCATAAAGCCACCGGTAAAACGGCCTATATCAATGCACGGCTCATTGATCCCGAGTCCGGGTTAGACACACAAGGAGCAATGCTTACCGATGGAAGTCAGATAGCTGACTTTGGTCCGCAGCTTTTTAACCAGGGCGTCCCCGAGGGAATCCACGTAGTGGACTGTAAAGGCCAAACGCTTTGCCCTGGTTTGTTGGATATTCAGGTACATTTCCGTGAACCTGGCCAGGAGCATAAAGAAACCATTGCCACCGGCTCACGCTCAGCGGCGGCGGGTGGGGTTACCACCGTTGTCTGCATGCCAAACACCCAGCCCGTGATCGACGATGTATCGGTGGTCGCTTTTATTGAAAAACGCGCCCGCGAAACCGCTTATATTAATGTGCATCCCTATGCCTGCATCAGCAAAGGCATGAAAGGGGTGGAGCTTACGGAAATGGGCTTGCTAAAAGAGGCCGGCGCGCTCGGATTTACCGATGACGGACTGCCAGTAATGAACGCCGGCGTTATGCGTAAAGCCCTGGCCTATTCCAAAATGCTCGGAGTGCCGGTGGCGCAACATGCGGAGGATTTAAACCTCTCTGCCGGCGGCTGCATGAATGAGGGAAAAGTTTCCGCAAAACTTGGCGTGCCCGGCATTCCCAATGCGTCCGAATCGGTGATTGTGGAGCGCGATATCACGCTCGCGGAGCTTACCGGCGGACATTACCATGTACTGCATATCTCGACGCGTGAGGCGATCGATGCGGTTCGGCGGGCAAAAAAACGCGGCGTCAATGTTACCGCAGAAGCCGCGCCGCATCATTTCACCCTTACCGATGAAGCCGTATTGGAATACCGGACATTTGCTAAAATGAATCCTCCTTTACGCGCCGAGGAAGACCGTCTGGCCGTCATCGAAGGGTTGAGGGACGGCACTATCGACGCCATCGCCACCGACCATGCGCCCCATGATCAGGAAAGCAAGCGCGTACCGCTTACCTCCGCAGCATTCGGCATTGTAGGGCTCGAGACCATGCTCTCGCTCTCGCTTGGCTTATATCATTCGGGGCTAATGAGTCTGCGTGAGGTACTGGCCGCCATGACTTGCAAACCCGCCGGCATTGTCGGTCTTCCGGCAGGCAGGCTGAAAAAAGGCGCGGCGGCGGACTTAACGCTCATTGATCTTAATTACGACTGGACCATTGAGCCGGAAAGTTTCGCCAGTAAATCCAAAAACTCTCCCTTCGACCATACCCGCACCCGTGGACGTGCGACACGCACTATTCTTGGCGGAGAAACCGTGTTCGTGCTGGAGTAACCATGACGCCCCCAAGCAAAGTCAGAATCGCGATTTTAGGCGCAAGTGGCTATACGGGCGCAGAATTAATACGCCTGCTGCAACCGCATCAACATGCCGACATCGTTGCGCTAACAGCCGATACGAAAGCCGGAAAAACCATGGCGGAAGTCTACCCTCACCTTGCTTTCGCAGGGTTACCGCCGCTGGTAAAATTAGATGAAATCAATTTCAGCGCCATAGACACGGTATTTTGCTGCCTGCCGCATGGAGCCACCCAGGAAGTGGTTCTAGGGCTGCCGGACCATGTTCGGATTATTGATCTTTCAGCGGATTTTCGCCTTCATGACACTGATGTTTACGCAGAATGGTACGGCCATGCACATCTGTCGCCGGAATTACAGCGCCAGGCAGTGTACGGCCTCACCGAATGGGCAAGAGAAGAGATCAAGAACGCCAGGCTTGTCGCGAATCCCGGCTGTTACCCGACGTCAGCGCAGCTGCCGCTCATTCCATTGCTGCGCGAAGGGCTGATTGCGCCCTCGCCCATTATTATCGATGCAAAATCCGGCATTACAGGCGCCGGAAGATCGGTAAAACAAAGCAATCTTTTTGCCGAGATTAACGGAGGTATCAGCGCCTACGGCATTGGCGCGCACCGCCATACGCCGGAAATCGAGCAAGGCTTAAGCAAAGCGGCGGACAGCCCCGTGATTGTTTCTTTCACGCCTCATCTCATGCCAATGAACAGAGGCATCCTTTCAACCATCTATGCCACTCTCTCCCCCGGGAAGACTCTTACCGACCTACGCACCGCCCTACTTAAGGCCTACGCCAAGGAAGCGTTTGTGCATGTGCTGCCGGAAGGCCAAGCGCCCACCACGCATCAGGTGCGAGGCACCAATCATACGGTGATGAATGTGTTTGCCGACCGTGTGGCAGGCAATGTGATTTTAGTCTCTGTTCTGGATAATCTGGTCAAAGGCGCTTCCGGCCAAGCGATACAGAATTTCAACGTGATGTATGGTTTTTCTGAAAGCACCGGGTTAAAGGGTGTTGCGGTATTTCCTTGATCAGAACGCGGCCTTCTCCTTGCCGTGGCATCTGCGCCATTGATGCGCAAACAGGTTATTGCAAAGGCTGCTTACGCCCCCTCTTATGCCAGTTTGCCATCAACAGGCTGGTTACGTTTCGCTTGTTTCGCAGCGGAAAATCGGGCTTTAAAACGCGTTCCTCCCATAAATTGAACGCTTATTTTCATAAATCACAAGCAAATTCAGTTAATTAACTGGCGATCCGCTTGGCATCAGCCGCCGTCCGCGTCAATGGCTGCGGCGATTATTCACCAAAATGTCACACACACCCGAGACGATAGGGCTATAATGGCCCCATGACTGCACATTCCTACGCACCTGCAACGGATAGTTTCTCAGAACAGCAACGGCGCATCGTTGAAGAAAATTTGCGCAAAACCGTACTCGTGCATGCCTCCGATATCCGCCACGATGCCGACCGATTTCAATTCCGCGCTCACCCGGATGACGCTGGAGTAAGGCCGGAAGACCGGATTGAGGGTGAATTCGACCCTCTGCTGCACGGCGGAACCTTGCTTATTTACGAGCAGAAGGATGGAAAACTATTCGTTGTCGACGGCCACCACCGCCTGGAACTGGCGCACCGCAGCTGTACGGATGTTATTTTCTCCGCGCGCGTGCTTAGAGAGCGCGACGGCGTAAGCGCAGAAGACGCAAAAATACTTGGCGCCTACCTGAATCTTGCCAAAGAATTCAGCCGCCCCGGCGCCGAACCCGGCGAATCGGCGCTCCGTGAAGCGGCGGAAGTTTTTCACGCCGTCCATGGCGGACATGTACACGAGGAACTCCTGCCCTAACTGGACTTGACAAACCCTCACTTACAAACCGCCTACTTTGCTGGCCGGTTGAATAACCAGGCCTTTGCCCATCTGCAATCCGGCGCTGTGCCCACCCGTATAGCCGCAGAAGTGGCAAGCCGAAGCGCCGATCCGGATGAACAAGCGGACATTATGCGTATCTTGGACCAGAAGCTTCGGGTCCCGGCTGGATGGACCGCACGCGTGCGAACACCTGAAAACGGCAGTCCGCAACGCTAACTGCCCCCGTCAGAAATATTAAATCCCTCCGGCCTGTTACGGTATTCCAACGCAATCAGCATTGCTTTAAAAACACGCAATAACCACGCGGAAAATCCGACTATAAACGGCGACCACACTGTAAAATGCACCCAATAAGGAGGATGGTATAAGTACTCCACTAAAGCAGCCAAGATGGTTGCGCTGATTCCTACCACCCAAATCACTAATTGCGCGGGTCCATCGGCCGCGTCATGGCCAATGAAAGAAAGCCGGCACACGGGACAATGGTCAACCACTTTGAGCCAGCCATAGAGTAGACGCCCCTCACCGCACCGTGGGCAGCGGCGATAAAAGGAACAATGAAAAAGCGAGGGACGGCTCATACGCGAAGCCCCGCTCTGTTACCAGGCTATTTTCCACCCCACCAATAAACAAACACGAAGAGGAACAACCATACCGCATCCACAAAATGCCAGTACCAGGCGGCAAATTCCAGCCCAAGATGCTTGGTAGGCGTAAAATGTCCATCAGCGGCGCGCTTAAGGCAAACAGCCAGGAACAACGTCCCTATGATCACGTGCAGACCATGAAAACCGGTGGCCATATAAAAAGTGCTCGCAAAAACGCCCTGCCTAAAACCAAACGCGGCATGCGTATACTCCCAGGCCTGCAAGCCGCTGAAGAGCAGTCCAAGCAACACCGTAAGCAATAGCGCTTTGACCAATTGATCGCGTTCATTATGCAGCGCCGCATGGTGCGCCCAGGTCACGGTGGTGCCTGAAAGCAGCAAAATCAACGTATTGAGAAAAGGCAAATGCCACGGATCAAAGGGGGTAATACCTGCAGGCGGCCAAACGCCTTTTATTGCGGCCCATACCTCGCTTACTTCTTCCACCGGCAGCTTAGGATAGAGACTCGCATTGAAAAATGCCCAGAAGAACGCGGCAAAAAACATTACCTCAGACGTGATAAATAACAGCATCCCAAAGCGTAAACCAAGACTCACAGCGAAAGTATGCGCCTTATCCACCATGGCTTCATGCACCACGTCGCGCCACCATACGTAGAGGCAGTAAAGCAGCACCGCAAACCCGCCCAGCATCACAAACACGCCTGCGGATATTTTGTGCATAAACATCGCAGTGCCGGACGTCACCGCCAGCAAGGCAAAGGCCGCTAAAATTGGCCAGGGGCTGGGACGCACGAGATGAAAAGGATGAGGCCGCATCTCCAGCGTTGCGGCCGGAGCTTGATGTGAATGAGCCATAGATACGAACTCCAAACTACGATTGCTGAAATATAACGCTATTTTTCAAAACACTAACTCTATTCTGCCATTCTCTTACCAGCAAAAACAACGCAAAGGAGTAGGAAAGCAGGCCATAGATCAAGATAGACGTAATAGGTATAATATCATTATTGCTTTGATTCAAGCACGGCCGGAAAAAAAGTATAGGATAAGGTGATTTCCTTCACCTGCGCCATCTCGGGGTCGCTCAGCAACGCCGGATCAAGAAAAAAAGATACCGGCATGTAGACTTCCTGCCCCGGAGCCAGCGTCTGGTTTTTAAAGCAGAAACACTCTATTTTATCGAAATACACGCCCGCCTTAAACGGCACCACGTTATAGACCGCCCTTGCGGTAACGGGTTTGTCGCTTACATTGCGGGCACGATAATGAATAAGCATATTTTCACCTATTCTCAACCGGACGGAGTGCTCAACAGGCTTAAATTCCCATGGCAGACGGGGATCCGTTTCGGCATTAAAGCGCACCACTACACGACGCTCAGAAGTCACCACGCTCCTTAAAGACGCCGTGGAGGTAGTGCCGCCATAGCCGGTTACCTGACAGAAAAGCCGGTAGAGCGGCACAGAAGCATAAGCAAGCATCAGCATCCCAAGCGAAAATGCAGCAAGATTCAATGCGAGACCAACATTACTTTTCTTAGGCTTATTCCCGCACATTAGCTGATTTTAATGAGAGTAATCCCAAAGAAAACAGCGGCAAGCACCACCAGAGCACAAAACAGCCCAATGTTTTTTTGCTTCATGCGGCGATGCAGTGGGCTATAGGGCATGCTTATCCTTGTCTGGTTTCATATTCATTGCTTTTGTCGGCCGCAGGCGAAAAATTAGCGCGCATCATGTCAAGCACCAGCAACAAGAACACCGTGCACAAGCTGCCAAGAATGAAGCTAATCCCCATAAGATAAATAGTTTGCTGCGCCAATTGAACGGCCAGTTCCTGTTTCGGCATAAAATATCCAGCTCTTCAGATGAGTCGATCAAGAAGCATCGACGAAAATAGCGCAAACAAGTAGCAAATGGAATAACCAAAAAGCTGCATGGCAGGTTTATCGTAATCACTGCGCGCAACGCGATGGGCAAGCGCGATAAAGAACGCACCCAGCATCACCGCGCATGCAGCATAAATCCCGCCCAGCATATGTATCGGCAGCGGCAGCAATGTGCAGACCACCAGCGCATAAGTATAGATTAGAATCTGACGTTTGGTCGCTCTCACCCCCGCCACCACCGGCAACATCGGCACGCCCGCACGCCGGTAGTCGGCGTTGCGGTACAGCGCGAGCGCCCAGAAATGCGGC
>CAZRJZ010000016.1:0-11476 GCA_964600465.1 uncultured Rickettsiales bacterium | reverse complement strand
TGCTGCACCTGAATACGCTCAACAGCTTTATACCCAAAATAAATCGCAAGCTTCTCCAGTATCAGCGGCGTCTGGTATTGTAAGCGTAAGGCAAAACCACCACATGCCAGCACAAATAATGTTCCGCCTACCGTCTGGCCTTTTGCAAAGCGCAGTTTTTGCGGATGGGTCTGGCCAGCAATCTGGCTGCCCACAATCGCTGGCCAATCCCGCAACAACCGGGCTTCCATTATTCCATGCTTTTCAAATACGGGCCTGGTGAGCGTGTTCACACATTCCGCAAGCACACGCGGGAAAAGGCGCTTACGGCGCATATAAGCGCCTGAACCAGAAGATGCCTTACTCATACCGCCTCAAGGATTCTTTTTTCCGCATATCGACGCACTGGCGCAAAACTCAACCGATGGCTTGGGGTAACGCCCCATTTCGCAAGCGCTTCCAGATGCAGTTTTGTACCATATCCCATATGCCGGGCAAAGCCATATTGCGGATAGCGTGTATCCAGTGCACGCATGATACGATCCCTTGTCATTTTCGCTATAATACTCGCTGCGGCGACAGAGAGGCTTTTTGAATCACCCGCCACCACGGCCTTTGCTTTGCAAGGCAGCATGGGCGTGCGGTTTCCGTCTATCAACGCAAAATCCGGTATTTGCGGCAAATTCTCCACCGCGCGCTGCATGGCAAGCATGGTGGCAGCAAGAATGTTATGCGCATCGATTTCCTCCACGCTCGCCATGCCTACTCCAACTAAAGCGGATGCAGAAATGGCGTCAAATAAATAGTCACGCGTGGCTGGTTTCAAGCGTTTGGAGTCATCAATCCCTGAAGGCGCTTCCATGTTGAAGAACATAACTGCCGCTGCAACCACAGGCCCGGCAAGCGGCCCCCTTCCTGCTTCATCCACGCCGCAAACCAGACCACTACAGTTGCGCTCAAGCGAAAAGTCCGGCATAGGGTCAGCGCACAGCAACCGTGCGAGTAACAGGCGTATGCACAGGCCAGCGGTTATCCACCAGCGCTTTAGCAGAAACAGGCTCCTCGCCTTTTAACTCCTGATAGATCCAGTAATTGGTCATTACCTGTTTTACATAGTTGCGTGTCAGCGCATACGGAATAAGTTCCATGAATAAAAGTGGATCATTACCCGCTTCTACCTGCGCACGCCACATTTCTACTTTGCCAGGCCCGGCATTGTAAGCGGCGATCAGGTAGAATAAATTTCCGCCAATTGGCGGCGAGTCCATTAATTGCCGCACGTAATTGCCGCCCATTTCCATGTTTGCAGCCGGTTCCCAGAGATTTTCCATTTCCAAATGCACAGGTTTGCCCAATTCCTTATGCATCCATTTCGCCGTATCGGGCATGAGCTGCATCACTCCAAAAGCCCCACCTTTTCCTTGCGCGGAGGCGTGAAACCCTGACTCCTGCCGCGCTAACGCCAGAACCAACGACGCATCCGCCCCAGGATCATTTTCCTGCCGCCAGGCTGGCACCGGATAGAGCGCGTATTCTACCGGCTCTCCCTGCAAGAGCAGACGATTGGCAATGCTCATTTGCAATGCCGGCAAATTAAGCGCCTTGGCAAGATAGAGCAACGGCTTGCGTTCCTGCGGCGCACTTTGCATGAAATAATGACGCAACTCCAACTCTGCCGCCTCCCGATCTTCCATCTGAGCATAGGCAACGGCTCGACGAACAGCAGGAACCTTGTAAAGCGCGTTGATTTCTTGCGCAGTCAGAATCATGGACGGCGGAGAAGTTATTACGCTTCTGCCTAAGGCACGGCAGGCCAGCGCGCCATAAAAGGTACGCGGAGCCTCCGCGGCTTTCTCCAGATAGCGCGAAGCGGAAGTCTTATCTTTAAGCGCGGTATGCCCCCTATAACTCCAATAGGCGGCAGCAGAGCGCTCCCAGGCGGAAATGCCTTCCGCATCGATCATACGGGAGAAATGTTTAGTGGCGGCAGCTTTATCGTGCAATTTCCAGGCGGAAATCCCGGCCACCCAGTGAGCGCCCGGCTCCAAGTCAGCCGCTTTAGACGCCAGTATATAGGCTTCCTGCGTTTTGGAATCATACAGCAAACGTTCCGCCAACTCCCAGCGCAGCAAGGCAATTTCATTGGCCTTGAGGCGATCTTCCGTAAGCGGAGATTTTATCAGCTCAGCGGCGCGGTCATAGTCACGCCGCATCAGAGCATCCGAAATACGTTGCCACTGACTTTTCGCGTCGTTCCGGTTTTCCCATGTATCGGCAGCAACCTTTGCGGGACGGAAAGGACGCACAGAGAGGCCGTTGCTTTCACCATAGCCCGTAAGCAGCGTGGCATGAACCCTTGGCAAAACCCGCTCCGGAATACCTTTACGCACCCCTAAGGAACGAATGGCGGACGCTTGCGGCAGATCGGCATAGCTGGCCATCCATTCCACAATCTCCTCCGGCTGGGTTCTATAAGCAGGGCTTAAGTATTTTTGCGCCAGCAGCCCTCCCAGCAACTCCGGGTTAACCAGGTTTTTCCCCAGCTGTTCCGCCTCATCCCATTGCGCATCTTGCATGGAAGCACGCAGGCGTGCAGCGGTTTCTATATCTTGCGCAGAAAGTATGCCTGGAAGCTGCTGCGCGCGTTCCGCGCCGGCAAAGAGCGGCAATGGGTTATAGCCGGGAACGGTATGTACCTGCTGCAAAGGCCGCGCATACAGCGCACCTATTAAGAGAAATGCAACAACGGCAATTCCACGCAAATGTAAACATTTTAACATAAGGATAAACTAGGCAAAATATTCCATCATGGCAAGCCATAAAATATTCGGATGAGATTTTCTTATTGACACCTTGGAAATACACCAAAGATTCACTGATTTGTTTTATATTAATCAATATATTATTCAAATATCATACGCCCTTCTGCGGCGTCAAAAAGCAATATTTTTATTGATGAAAATAAATAAGTTCACAGGAGATTTTCCGCATCCACCAAACGGTAATGCTCGCGGTAAGCCATCCGCACTTCCCTTCCCTTAAAACTCTTTAATATGTTTGCGCATACCATGAACGTATCGGACGGGCGTTCCGTCTTGGAAAAATACTGTTCGCGGCCGGTGAAAAAATCCTGCGCCAACAGGGGTAACCAATCTTTTCCATCGTAGACGTCGATTTTAAAATAACCACTATAGCCCACTGTGTCATACTCTCCTCGCTTAAACGTATGCAGCGCCTCCACGCTCGGGTAGAGCAGCAGATCGCCGTTGGAGAAATTTGCAACCGTATCGTCACGGTATTGCAGATATACCGTACCGCTCAGGGTCTGAACGGGACGCGGCTTACTTCTTGCGCGGTAGCGGATTTTGTTGTGCTTAGTAGGCATATGTCAGGCTGTCCGCTTTGGCAAATCAAGGATAGATGGGGTTTGTGCGCGCCCGTTTCAAGTAAGCACACGCACCATTATTACCGCAGGGCCGAGAGTGATTCTTCCACAACTATGCATGGGCTTTCATCCGCGCAAAACCTGCGTGCAGATCGCTGATGAGATCCTGCGGATGCTCAAGACCGATATGAAGGCGCAAATTAGCGCCTTTATGCTCCCATGCGGTCGCAGTACGGGTAGCCAAACTGAACGGGATCAGCAAGCTCTCAAACCCGCCCCAGCTATAGCCCATATGAAACAGCTCCAGCCCATCAATCATGGCCTCAAGCGCCGCATGACTACAGGGCTTGAGCAACACCGAGAACAATCCAGTAGCGCCTGCCATATCCCGCTTCCAGAGCGCATGCCCGGTATCGCCCGGCAGCGCCGGATAAATCACCCGCTCCACTTCCGAACGTGTTTGCAGCCATTGCGCCACTTGCAAAGCGGAAGATTGATGCTGTTGTAAGCGCACCGCCAATGTGCGCAAACCGCGCATGGCCAGATAACAATTATCTCCGGAAACCGCAGCGCCTAAATTGCGGGACGCGGCAAGCAAGCGCTTATAGTGCTGCGCTTTGCAGGATAGCGCACCCATGACCAAGTCAGAATGCCCGGAGATGTATTTGGTAACCGATTGCATGGAAATATCCACGCCATGCGCAAGCGGCTGAAAATAAAGCGGGGTCGCCCAGGTATTATCCGCCACCACCAACGCGCCGCGCGCGTGGGCCGCTGCTGCGATAGCCGGAATATCCTGCATCTCAAAGGTGAGCGAACCCGGACTTTCACAATACACCAGGCGTGTATTGTCTTTCATAAGCTCCGCTATAGCGCCGCCGATCCGCGGATCGTAATAAACAACCTCCACGCCCAAGCGCTTCAACTCGAATTCACAGAAACGCCGCGTAGTGCCATATACGCTGTCAGGTATCAGCACGTGGTCGCCGGCTTTCACAAACGCCAGGAGCGAAGCGACAATGGCCGCCTGCCCTGAAGCGTATATGATCGTGTGATCCGCCCCTTCCATCTCAGCAATCGCCGCTTCCAATGCGACGGTGGAGGGCGTGCCATAACGCCCGTAGGTGGGGCGTTCGGCTTCCCCACGCTCCGCCGCCTCGAATTCCGCCAGTGTTTTAAATAAAATAGTCGATGCCCGAAAAGGCGGAATATTCACCGCGCCGCCATATTGAGCGGGATCCGGAGATTGCGTGGTAGCAAGCTGGGTATCTTTATGCATAGAAAGCGCCTTATTTTCAAACATTAACTCCTGATGCCAGATATAGCGCCTTTGCTGGAAGCTCGGCAAGGCGTTTATAGAAAAACGCCCGTGATCCAAAGCAATGTTTCCACATTTCATTGGTAAAGTGCGTCGAACGAGCGCAGGAATATTTTGACCTATTGTTAAAAACACTGTATTTTCAGTCCCTAGTTAGGGTACCGTCACTTTTCTTAACTTCAAGTTGAGCGGCGGTGCCCATTAATTTATGGGCAAGGAAATTAGGTTTATGTCGTTTAAAGTTGCGGTTGTTGGCGCCACCGGAAATGTAGGGCGCGAGATGTTAGCCATTTTGGCTGAGCGCCATTTTCCGGTGCGTGAAATGGTGGCCGTTGCCTCCCGGCGTTCGGAAGGAAGGGAAGTCAGTTTTGGAGAAGAGGAAATTTTAAA
Source organism: uncultured Rickettsiales bacterium (assembly GCA_964600465.1). Taxonomy (GTDB): domain Bacteria; phylum Pseudomonadota; class Alphaproteobacteria; order Rickettsiales; family SXRF01; genus CAYMDD01. Next base: position 6,404 of record CAZRJZ010000016.1, on the reverse strand, counting down.
AGTCCGCGCCCTGGAAAACTTTGATTTCTCCGGTGTTGACATTGCGCTTTTTTCTCCTGGCGCCAGCGTGTCGAAAGAATACGCGCCTAAAGCGGCTGCGCAAGGTTGCGTGGTGATTGACAACACCTCCTTCTTCCGTATGCAGGAAGATATTCCGCTCATTGTGCCGGAAGTCAATTTGCACGCCATGCAGAATTTTCGCAAAACCAACATTATCGCCAACCCCAACTGCTCCACGGCGCAACTTGTGCTGGCCTTGAAGCCATTGCACGACGCCGCAACCATCAAACGCGTGGTGGTTTCTACCTACCAGTCCGTTTCTGGTGCAGGCAAAGAAGGCATGGATGAGTTGTTTGAGCAGACTAAAGGCCTGTTCATGAACGACAACAAAGATTCGCGCAAATTTACCAAGCGTATTGCCTTCAACGTTATTCCGCATATCGACAGTTTCATGGAAGACGGCAACACTAAGGAAGAATGGAAAATGATCGTTGAGACTAAAAAAATTCTCGATCCTGCCATTGAAATGTCTGCAACATGCGTGCGTGTGCCGGTATTCGTGGGGCATTCGGAATCGGTGAACATCGAGTTTAAATACCCGTTAAGCGCCGCTGAAGCACGCGCTATACTGGAGGAATCCGAAGGACTGGTGGTCGTGGATGAGCGCAAGGACGGAGGTTACATTACGCCCGCTGAATGCGCAGGAGAAAACGGCACGTTTATTTCACGTATCCGAGAAGATAAAAGCATCCCCAATGCCATTAACATGTGGGTGGTATCGGATAATTTACGCAAAGGCGCGGCGCTCAATGCCGTGCAGATCGCAGAAGCGCTTATTGGAGAATATGGCCTCGCGCCGAAGCTCGCCCATTAAAGCATCTTTGCTGCGCTGCAAGGATGAAATCGTTGGACATGTGCGCCATATCTCCATAAGAAAAGGACTCATTATTTTTACTCCCTAAAAACTAGAGAGCGGAATCCCTATGCCCATGCAAGAAGATGTTGTTGTTGTAAGCGCCGTGCGCACGGCAGTTGGAACGTTTAACGGCGCGTTTGCCTCCCTGCCGGCCCATAAGCTTGGAGAAGCCGTGATCCGTGAACTTATCAAGCGCTCCCAGATTGCGCCCAAAGATATCTCCGAGGTCATATTAGGCCAGATTCTTACCGCCGGTTGCGGCCCAAATCCGGCGCGTCAGGCAAGCATTAATGCCGGCATTCCTATTGAAACGCCGGCATGGGGAATGAACCAGCTTTGCGGCTCAGGCTTGCGCGCAGTGGCGTTGGGCTATCAGGCCATTAAAACCGGCGATAGCGCTATTGTTATTGCAGGCGGTCAGGAAAGCATGACGCAAGCGCCCCATTTTTCACGCTTACGCGCTGGCATTAAAATGGGCGACACCGCTTTAGTGGATTCCATGCTCTATGATTCGCTGGTGGATCCGTTCCACAATATCCACATGGGGGTAACGGCTGAGAATGTGGCTAAAAAATTCGGCATTACCCGGGCCGATCAGGATGAACTGGCGTATAACTCACAACAAAAAGCCATATCTGCAATTAAAGCAGGAAAATTTAAGGAAGAAATCGTTCCAGTAACCATTGCCAGCAAAAAAGGCGATATTATTGTGGACACCGATGAACACCCACGCGCCGATACCACGCCAGAAACATTGGCCAAACTCAAACCCGCGTTTGATAAAGAGGGCACGGTTACCGCTGGTAACGCTTCCGGCATCAATGACGGTGCAGCAGCGGTGGTTTTAATGTCTGCTCAGGAAGCCGCCAAACGCGGACTTAAGCCGCTGGCGCGCATTGCCTCCTGGGCGCATGCAGGCGTGGATCCGCTGATTATGGGAACCGGCCCGATTGAAGCTACCCGCAAGGCATTGCAAAAAGCGGGGTGGAAAGTGGCTGATCTTGATTTAGTGGAAGCGAACGAGGCGTTCGCCGCGCAGGCTATTGCCGTAAACCGTGAGGTGGGCTTTGATATAGCCAAGGTCAACGTAAACGGTGGTGCTATTGCACTCGGTCATCCCATCGGTGCATCCGGCGCACGCGTATTTGTGACGCTCCTTCATGAAATGCAGCGCAAAGGAGCCAAAAAAGGCCTCGCCACCTTGTGTATTGGCGGCGGCATGGGCGTGGCGGTGTGCGTAGAACGTGAGTAGGAGTTCGTGCCTACTTTGCTACGCTGGAATGGTTACCGCTTTTATTTCTGGAGCCGTGAACCGGATGAACCGCCACACGTACATGTGGATAACGCAGGAAAAACCGCCAAAATATGGCTTGAAACGGTGGATGTAGCTTATTACCATGGATTTACATCGAAAGAAATGAGGCATATTATGGAGAAAGTACAAGAGTACCGTGAGGTATTCCTGGAGGCATGGTATGACTACTTTAAATAACAATGAAAATGTTAATGAGTCTCGCACGGTACGCGATTTTTTTATTACGGATTTGCGTTTTGATGAGAATCATCTTTATGTCACGCTTAAAAGCGGCGCGGAAATCGTGGTGCCGTTATGGTGGTATCCACGTTTGCAACACGCACTACCTTCTCAGCGCGAACATTGGGAATTATGCGCTGGCGGAAGAGGTATCCATTGGCCGGATATCGATGAGGATTTGGATGCGTATGGATTCATCCACGGCTTAAAATCACCCGATGCAGTCGCACCGATGGAACATTGAGGAAAAATGTTTTTTGAATGGAAGAAGATTAAAGAACACGTTATTCTACCAGGTTATCGCGCCAGGTTCATCCATTCTGCCAATATGACCTTTGCGCTCTGGAATATAGATCCTGATATGCCGCTACCTGAGCATAATCATGTCCATGAGCAGGTAACGTGCGTATTAGAAGGAGAGTTTGAATTGTCTATTAATGAAAAAACAATGTTGATGAAATCAGACGATGTAGCGGTCATTCCTTCTTGCGCTTCTCATAGCGGTATTGCACTTACTCCATGCCGTATCCTGGATATTTTTTCGCCGGTACGAGAAGATTATCAAGTAGTGGCTTAAATAATAAATCAAACAACTTATTAAATTTTCTAAAAAAGGAACAAATATGCCAAGGATCGCATTAGTCACCGGCGGAACAAGAGGAATCGGCGCCGCTATCTCCATTGCACTCAAGCAAGCCGGATATAAAGTTGCGGCGAATTACGCCTCAAATGATGAGGTGGCAAAAGCCTTCGCCAAAGAAAATAAAATCATCGCCTATAAATGGGATATCGGAGATTTCGAAGCCTGCGCGCAAGGCGTTGCGGAAGTGCAAAAAGATCTGGGCGGTCAGGTGGATGTGCTGGTGAACAACGCCGGTATCACGCGTGACTCGGCCATGCACAAAATGAGCCCGGAGAACTGGGATCTGGTGATCCGCACCAACTTAAATTCCTGCTTCTACATGTGCCGCTGCGTAATAGAGTCCATGCGCGAGCGTAAATTCGGACGCATTATCAATATCAGCTCCATGAACGGTCAGCTTGGACAATTTGGACAGTCGAATTATTCGGCGGCAAAAGCCGGACTTTTCGGTTTCACTAAAACATTGGCGCGGGAATCCGCTTCACGTGGCATTACAGTAAACGCTATTGCACCGGGATATATCGGCACCGATATGGTAAAAGCCATTAAACCTGAAGTAATGGCCACTATTTTAGCGGGTATTCCGGTAGGCCGCCTCGGCCAGCCGGAAGAGATCGCCCGCGCTGTCGTGTATCTGGCAGCGGATGAATCGGGGTTTATTACCGGTGAAACGCTGTCTATCAATGGTGGACAATATATGGAATAGTCGCTTCAGTCTTTACATTTTTAAAAAATGATTCCCGGCCCTACACATACCAACTCCTTCCTCCCCGATTCTCACGGTCGTTTCGGCGCGTACGGTGGCCGTTACGTGGCGGAAACGCTCATGCCTCTGATTCTGACGCTGGAGCAGGAATATGCCAAAGCAAAAATAGATCCGGAGTTCCAGCGTGAGCTTGCGCATTACCTTGAGCATTACGTTGGTCGCGCCAGTCCACTTTATTTTGCCGAGCGCATGACGCAGTTTTGCGATGGCGCAAAGATTTATTTCAAGCGCGAGGATTTAAACCACACCGGCGCGCATAAAATCAATAACTGCATCGGGCAGGCCTTATTAGCAAAACGCTTAGGCAAAAAACGTATTATCGCGGAAACAGGCGCAGGCCAGCACGGTGTTGCCAGCGCAACGGTGTGTGCGCTTTTTGGACTGCAATGCATTGTCTACATGGGCGCAAAAGACATTGCACGCCAAGCGCCTAACGTGTTCCGCATGAAATTGTTGGGGGCGGAAGTGCGGCCCGTGGAATCCGGCGCAAAAACCTTAAAAGACGCCATGAACGATGCTTTGCGCGATTGGGTCACTCACGTAGACTCCACCTTTTATATGATCGGCACCGCCGCCGGCCCCCACCCCTACCCTGCCATGGTAAGAGACTTTCAGTCGGTTATAGGAACAGAAACCAAAGCGCAAATGCAGGCCGCCGAATCACGCCTGCCGGATACGCTCATTGCCTGCATTGGCGGTGGCTCCAATGCCATTGGTTTGTTTTATCCGTTCATCGAAGATGAATCCGTGCGTATGATCGGCGTGGAAGCCGGCGGTAAAGGCTTAAGCAGCGGTGAGCACGCAGCATCTTTGGCTAAAGGCGCTCCAGGCGTGTTGCATGGCGCGCGCAGTTACGTGCTACAAGACGCCGAAGGTCAGATTGTGGACGCCCACTCCATCTCCGCCGGACTAGACTACCCGGGCGTTGGTCCGGAACATGCCTACTTAAAAGATAGTAAGCGCGTGCATTATGTTTCCGTTACTGACATAGAGGCCATGGATGCTTTCCAGAAATGCGCGCAGCTGGAAGGGATTATTCCCGCGCTGGAAACGGCGCATGCACTGGCGCACGCCTTAAAAATGGCACCGCAACTACCCAAAGACCATTTAATGGTCGTGTGCATTAGTGGTCGGGGAGATAAGGATATTTTTACTGTCGCACAGGAATTAGGGGTGAAGTTGTGAACCGTATCACCGCTCGTTTTGCTAAGTTAAAAGCTGAGAATCGCGCCGGGTTGATCCCCTTTATCATGGGCGGAGATCCGGACATGCAAACTTGCGGCGCTATTTTAAAAGCGCTCCCGCAAGCCGGCGCGGATGTTATTGAGATCGGCATGCCGTTTTCAGATCCCATGGCGGATGGCCCGATAATACAGGCAGCAGGTTTAAGAGCACTTCAGTCAGGCGCCACCATTGGCGCTATCCTTGCCATGGTACAAGAGTTCCGGCAACAGGATCAACATACGCCCATTATTCTGATGGGCTACTACAACCCTATTTTCCGCCGTGGCCTTAAAAATTTTTGCCAGCAGGCTGTAAGCGCCGGTGTAGACGGGGTGATTATCGTGGATCTGCCACCGGAAGAAGAAACGGAATTCGCAAACCACGCACGGGCAGAGGCCCTGGCATTTATCCGCTTGATCGCCCCTACTTCCAGCCGCCGCATAGCTTCGCTGGTTCAATCGGCCACCGGATTTATCTACTATATTTCCATTGCCGGCGTTACCGGCGCAAAAACGGCGGAACTTCCTGTTTTAGAAGAGAAAATAGCAGAATTGCGCAAGGCAACATCCCTTCCCATTGCGGTAGGATTTGGCATTAAAACACCGCAACAGGTCAAAGAGGCAGGCAGCGTGGCGGATGCCGTAGTCGTTGGTTCCGCTTTGGTGGAGGTGATCGCTCATGCGGGACATACGGCTCCACAAGCCGCAGCGATTTTCTTACGCCAATTGACCGAAAATCCTCACTTATAGGCAGCCCATGAGAAGGCATGTATATAACAGGTAACGCTCAATTAGCGACTTAAATACTGGCGGATGATAAGCGCACCGGCCTGAAAGCCAACCTCAAAAAGATGGACGAGCAGATTAAGGAAAATGAAGAAGCAAATCCGGCAAACGGGCAATCTGCCTGAGAAACTTGCCCTTCAGAAGAAGGTACGCAAACTGAAACAAAAGCGCGACGATGCATGGCGGGAATCTTACATGACGGTGCAGTCTAAAATCGTTTCCAGCGCGCGCACCCGCTGAGAATGGCGCGCGGCCATCGACGCCGTTCGAACCCTACCCGAACAGTGGGCGGCTGTCATCGAATTTCCGAAACAGAAGAAAATTCATATAGATAGCTACTTCTGCGTCGCCGGAGTGGCGTGAGTGGCGTGTGTAATGTTTTGCACTTTACCCCTTCCGGGACAGCAATTTCCATGCATCGTTATAATCATGACACTCAAGGCAGTGAAGGATGCTATGCGTTATTGGTACGGGTATACGGGAGAAAGCCTGATTCTTTGGCATGGCCGCGCCATCCTGCAGGTTGTGCCACAGTC
>CAZRJZ010000015.1:407-11593 GCA_964600465.1 uncultured Rickettsiales bacterium | reverse complement strand
TCACGCAAAGCCCGAACAGAGCGAATGTACTTTTTGTTACCGAAGGAACAATTCCTGAGAATCCAGGTGGGTATGAGCGCATACTGGATATGTTCGATGGTCATGATCCGGAAAAAGTGGACGCAGCTCGCGCGCGCTGGAAGTATTATAAAGAGACAGGCCACGCCATTGCGTATTTTTTTCAAAAACCGGATGGGAGCTGGGAGCAAAAAGCCGCTTAGCTTAGCTTAGCTTAGCTTATTTGAGCAATGTCAGTATCCGCTCTGCCGCCTGCGGAATGTTGGTGCCGGGCCCAAAAATCTCCGCTACACCGGCGTTGCGTAACATATCATAATCTTGCGCCGGAATAACGCCGCCGCAAACCACGCGTATATCGCCGCGACCTAATTTTTTGAGTGCCGCAATGAGCTGAGGGACCAACGTTTTATGTCCCGCGGCGTGGGAAGAAACACCGACCAGATGCACATCATTTTCCATGGCTTGTTTTGCCACTTCTTCCGGGGTTTGGAACAATGACCCCACATCTACATCAAACCCCATATCTGCAAACGCGGTCGCAATCACCTTAGCGCCACGATCATGGCCATCCTGCCCCATTTTCGCGACCAGCATGCGCGGTCTGCGCCCCTCATCTTTGGCAAACGCAGATACTTTTTCCCGAATTGCTTTTAAGCCGTCGTTTCCATCAAACACGCTGCTATACACTCCTGAAATCGTGCGCACTTCCGCATGGTAACGCCCATACGCCTTCTCAAGCGCATCTGAAATTTCGCCCACCGTGGCACGAACCTTTGCCGCCTCCACCGCTAAAGCAAGTAAGTTACCTGACTCATTTTTTGCCGCTGCCATCAATGCATCCAGCGCCGCTTTGCAGGCCGCATTATCCCGCTTTGATCGCACCTCCTTCAAGCGCGCAATTTGCCCTTCACGGACTTTGGCATTATCAACCTCTAGAATCTCAATAGGATCTTCTTTTTTTAGCGTGTATTTATTCACGCCAACAATCACCTCCTCTGCCCTGTCAATTCGCGCCTGCCTGCGTGCCGCCGCTTCTTCAATACGCATCTTGGGAACGCCGGCATCAATTGCCTTCGTCATTCCCCCAAGCGACTCAACCTCCGCAATCAGTGCCTCGGCATGCGTCACCAGCGCTTGGGTGAGGGATTCGATATAATAACTTCCACCCAGCGGATCTACTGTTTTTGTTACACCGGATTCCATCTGAATAATAAGCTGCGTATTACGCGCAATACGCGCTGAAAAGTCGGTAGGCAGCGCAATTGCTTCATCCAGCGCATTGGTATGCAGCGATTGTGTGCCCCCAAGCACGGCGGCCATCGCCTCAATAGTGGTTCGGATAACGTTGTTATAGGGATCCTTTTCGGTGAGTGAAACACCCGATGTCTGGCAATGCGTGCGCAGCGCCGAAGACATTGGATGCTTGGGATTGTATTTCTTCATGGTCTTCGCCCAAAGCAACCTTGCGGCACGCAATTTTGCAATTTCCATGAAAAAATTCATGCCAATCGCAAAAAAGAACGAGAGCCTTGGAGCAAATTCATCCACATCCAGGCCTTTGCCGAGCGCCGCTTTAACGTATTCCTCTCCGTCAGCAATGGTGTAGGCCAGTTCCTGCACGGCCGTTGCTCCCGCTTCCTGCATGTGATAGCCGGAGATGGAAATAGAATTAAATTTTGGCATGTGCCTGGCAGTATATTCAATAATATCCGCCACAATACGCATGCTTGGCTGATGAGGATAGATATAGGTGTTTCGCACCATGAATTCTTTTAAAATGTCGTTTTGAATCGTGCCGGATAGCTCCTCAAGCTTAGCGCCCTGCTCAAGCCCGGCCACAATATAACTGGCAAGAATCGGCAGCACGGCACCGTTCATGGTCATGGAAACGCTCATTTCGGAGAGCGGAATATCATGGAAAAGGATTTTCATATCCTCTACGGAGTCGATGGCAACCCCGGCTTTACCAACATCCCCCACCACTCGCGGATGGTCGGAGTCATACCCTCTGTGCGTTGCTAAATCAAATGCAACGGAAAGCCCTTTCTGCCCTGCGGCAAGATTACGCTTATAAAAAGCATTGGATTCTTCTGCGGTTGAAAAGCCAGCATACTGACGCACTGTCCAGGGACGCACCGTATACATGGTGGCTCTTGGTCCACGCACAAAAGGGGCAATTCCGGGCAGTGTATCTACGTGTTCTAATCCTTCTAAATCTTCTGCTGTGTAAAGTGGCTTAATGGCAATGCCTTCCGGCGTTTCCCAGATCAGCGCATTGAGGCTGACGTCCTTACCCGCGTCTTTTTGGGCAAGTTTCTGCCATTCAGAGAGTTCAGCATGTCTTGACATAATACGCTATTTTTTAGCTTATATTAAGGAGAATAGTTTACCATCAATGACCTCTACGCTACCTTCAAATCCTTAATGAAGGATAAATATGATGCCATTATATAAGGAAACGGGAATATGAGGCTTCTTCCTGAAGATGCGAAAGCATTTGCTAAAAATATTCGCGCTCGCAGACCAAAAAACATAGAACCGGGTGATGATATGGTCCTGCTGCAGGCCGCAGGACCCGAAATAGAAAAGATCCTCAAGTCAATAGATAAAGACAAAGACGCGCCGTTTTCTCACGATGGCAAACAAAATTATGACTTTTCGCCAACGGAGGCGTGGAAGGCAATGCGTGCTTGCGGCTTTAAAGCCAAAAAACCTCCTACAGACTCCTCTGTTGAAGCCTTTAATCAATGGTGCGCACATCGAGCGCCAGAAAATAAAAATACCGATCAAGATTGGAAACGGAGTAACCTACAGATTAATCGAAAGCATTTTTCTGAAGTACTGAGTGGATTTCTTAATTCTAACAATAAAACGGCTGAAGATTTAGCTAAGGAGATCTTTGAAAAAGCCCAGCTCCCAGCAGCGGAGATGACAGAAAAAACAGTATTAACAGCCGTAACAAATGCTACAACAAACACTTCGAAAGTATCAGAACGAATGCTGGAAGCCATTGCCAACTACTGCAACATTACGCTGCGGTATCAATCTGCACAAGGAAGAGAACCCGGATGAGCAGTCTCAGCGCCTGGCCGGACAGGCCTTATAATAATACTCAAGCAACCGGTCTTTAGAAAAAGGCTTGGCCAGAAACCCCTTCGCCCCCTTCTTGACCGTAAACTCAACATTTTCAACCGAACTGTCGGAACTAAGCATAATCACGTACGCCGCTGGATCAACGGCCAGAATATCCGCCAGCACCTCTTGCCCGTTACGGCCAGGCATATGGATATCGAGAAAAAGAATATTCGGGATGTAACGCTTATAGGCGTCCATGACCTCGGAGCCATTGACCACCTCATGCGCTTGATCGGCCAAACCGCTTAGCCCCTTCTTTACCAACATGCGCATATACATGTCATCATCGGCCACCAAAACGACATTTTCCTTGCGATCAGCCCGTATTTGCGCAAATTCAGGAATATCGGATTTCTTCTTACCGGTCTGGCGGATTATCATTTCCACCTTCATAATGCCTTCAATGCTGGCCTCATGCACAAAAACTTCGCACGTCCCGGGAGGCATACGCTGCTCAATCTGACGTGGCACTTCCTGTACGGACGTATTGGCTCCCCACCGGATAAGCATAAGGATTTCAAAGTTATTGCATATATATATCTTGCCTTCTTTGTGCTGAAATAGCTCCTGTACCATTCCGGCAGCTTCAACACCGGTCGGCTCATCGCCGCTTCCCTGTACAAGACGAATTTCCACAAACTGCCATTCCGGTAGGTTTGGCTTAATTTGGGGCAGGCACGCAAGAAACTCCTGGCGGTTTGTCGAAGCAATAATATCCATAAATAGCATGTTGCCTAAAAAGTGTTATTATAATACTAACAAATCAGCAGGATAGAAAAAACAGCGCTTCTTAACGCCTCCCTTTTTTTCATAAAGTTATTCTAAGATGAAACCATATCCTATTTTCTAATATGAATAATTCGTGTTTTTTTGTCACTTCCTCCGGCACTGACGTCGGCAAAACCTTAATCACATGCGCATTGAGCTGGCAGTTACACCAAAAAGGCAAAAAAACTCAGGCGTTAAAGCCGGTTGTAACCGGTTTTTCTGAAAATGATCCGTCCTCGGACACAGCGCTGATTTTAAATAGTCTCGGCCTTGATGTAACGCCTGAAGCAATAAATCAGATTTCCCCGTGGCGCTTCCACGCGGCGCTTTCCCCGCACATGGCGGCAGTGGGGAATAATAGGTTAGATATCCATGAAATAGCGGACTACTGCCATAAACAACATGCTAAAGTGGATACGTTGCTCGTTGAGGGCATAGGGGGGGTGATGACACCGCTTAATGCCCACGAAACCGTCCTCGACCTCATTACGATATTAAATTGGCCTGTGCTTTTTGTTGCCGGATCGTATCTCGGCAGTATTAGCCATAGCCTGACCGCATTACAAATACTGCGTTCAAACCACGTTCCCATTGCCGGAATCATTCTGAGTGAATCGAAAGATTCTCCCGTTCCGCTCCTGCAAACAGCACAAACGCTGCAGCGGTTTACCGGCGACCCAATTCCCGTTACAACTATACCGCGCCTCCCTGCGCATCCACGCCTTTACACAACGCTGCCGAATCTTCTGCCACTGGTTGATATCAACTCATGACCGGCTCTTCACCGCTTCCGCCTCACCGCAGCTTTCATTTCGATCTGAAGCGCCTGATGGTGCTTCCTAGAAAAAAGAAAAGGCGCTTTTCATCTTTTGGCATGCCATTGGCGTCGTTTAATCTGCGCCTTATTGCCGCCGCACTCGATACGATGGTACTGATCTTCTTATTCGCCGGCATCACTCCGCATATAGCGGACCTCATTGCAGGGCCGGTGCATATTGATCGTCAAGCATTGGAAGCCGTCCGGGCTTCCCTCCTTACACCCGATGAACAAAAAGCCGAGGTAACGCGAATCTATGCGGAATCAGGATTTTTTAAGCACTGGATGACGGAATTCATGATTCAGTTAGTTATCTACCTGACCTATAGCCTCGCCTTCTGGGTCATCTGGAGCGCCACCCCCGGAAAAAGGCTTTTGCGCATGCGCGTGGTTGATGCCGAATCCGGCGATTTTCTCACGTTCAACCAGGCATTCAAACGAACGCTTGGGTACGTATTGTCTGGCGGCCTAGCGATGCTTGGATTTTTCTGGATTGCCCTCGATAAAAACCGTCAGGGCTGGCATGATCGAATAGCGCATACCGTAGTCATCTTCATTCCATGGCGGAAGGATAGTGCTAAACCGGATGAAAATCCTCTAGCGTAATATAAATAGTAACGTTATAACCTCTGAACATGAAAGCATATACATCAGATTTTCTGCGCATTCTTCAGGAACGCGGTTTTATCCACCAGTGTACGGATGCAGAAGCGCTGGATAAAAAAATGAAGGCTGAGCGCGTTGCGGCTTATATCGGTTTTGATTGCACCGCCCCTTCCCTCCATGCCGGCAGCTTGATTCAAATTATGGTGCTGCGCTGGCTCCAGAAATGCGGACATAAGCCGGTGGTGCTGCTGGGAGGCGCAACCACCAAAGTAGGAGACCCCTCAGGTAAAGACGAAGCGCGGAAAATACTGGACGATAAAGCAATCAACGCCAATGCAGAATTTCTTCGTGATCTGCTGAGCCATTTCATTACTTTCGGCACAGAAAGTACAGATGCCATTTTGGTAAACAACGCCGAGTGGCTGGATAATTTAAATTATATCCAATTCCTTCGGGATTATGGCAAATATTTTTCCGTCAATCGCATGCTGACGCAAGATAGCGTAAAGCTACGACTAGAGCGCGAGCAGAATTTAAGTCTCCTGGAATTCAATTACATGGTCTTGCAGGCTTATGACTTTGTGGAACTGAACAAGCGCTATAACTGCAACTTGCAAATTGGCGGATCAGACCAATGGGGCAATATCATCATGGGAGTGGATCTTCAGCGGCGCGTATTCGCAGAAAAACGCTTCCAGCCGCTCTCTTTAGACAAAGCAATTTCTACTGGCACGCGCATTGTGGAAGTGCAGCCCATGATCAATTCGCACACCGACGATGCAGGCGTGTATAGTGCCGAGCATTTTTCACAAGCCATGGAAATCTCCAATAGCCATGAACTATTTGGGCTTACCACGCCGCTGCTTGCCACCTCATCAGGGGCAAAAATGGGTAAAACCGCGAGTGGGGCTGTCTGGTTGAGCCGCGACATGCTGCCGCCTTACGAATATTGGCAATACTGGCGCAACACAGAAGATGCGGATGTTGGCCGTTTCCTGCGACTTTTTACGGAGATAAAACTCGATGAAATAAAGCGCTTAGAAGCACTCAAAGGCGCTGAGTTGAACGATGCAAAAAAAATTCTTGCTACCGAGGCCACGCGTATTGCGCATGGAGACAAGGCGGCGCGTACCGCAGCGGAAACAGCGCGTAAGGTATTTGAAGAAGGCGCTCTTGACTCCAACCTGCCCGAAACAGCGCTCACCTCTGAACAAATTGGCAAAGGGGTCTCGGCGTATGAGCTTTTCCGCTTAAGCGGTCTTTGCGACACCGGCGGTGAAGCCAAAAGACTTATTCGTGGCGGCGGCGCAAAAATCAATGATCGAAAAGTGATGGATGAGAATCAATTAATCGCCATTACCGATTTTGGAAAATCCGGCCTTAAACTAACTGCAGGAAAAAAGCGTCATTTACGCGTACGGGTAAGCTAATTTCTGTCCGGTTCAACCACAGTAATCTTAAAAAGGCATAGGCATTATGACGAAATTGAAAGCTCCGCCAATGGTCTATATCAGCGGCGAGGAAATGACCCGCGAAGTCATGAAAATGATTTTGAAAAAATGGATCGATCCTTACCTTGATACGCGTAATTGGGAGTTTTTTGACCTCTCTTGCAAAGCGCGTGATAATTCAAACGATCAGGTACTGAAGGACGCCATCACAGCGGGTGCCAAAGTAGGAGCTATTTTTAAAGAACCCACGATCACTCCTACAGCAGACCAAAAAGCAGCGCTTGGCCTTAAAAATACGCTAGGCAGTCCAAATGGCAAAATGCGTCAGGGCTGGAACGGTTATAGTATCGACCGCGACACAATTCATATCAAGGGCGTTGAGCTAGGGTATAAAAACCCGGTGCTTTTTTGTCGGCATGCCGTAGGCGGAGAATACGCCGCCGGCTATCAGATCGTGGGCCCGGGAACGCTTGAACTAACACATATAGCAGCCGATGGCACACGCAGCGTGATTAACTCCAGAACTTTAAAAGATGTGCGTAGCGCTGCTGTGGTTTATGACAACCCGCTGGATAACGTTGAAACGCTCGCCAGGCACTTCTTTCAGCGCGCACTGGATGCACATGTTACTCCGTACGTGGTTACCAAAAAAACAGTGTTCAAATGGCAAGAGCCGTTTTGGGAAATAATGAAGCGTGTTTTTGATAGTGAATTCAAAGAAAAATTTTCCGCCAAGGGACTGCTTTCAAAAACCGGCGGCGAGCTTCGTCACCTTCTTTCCGACGATGCCGCCATGAAAATGACGCAATGGCGAGATGGCGGTTTTGCCATGGTTGCTCATAATTACGATGGCGACTGGCTGACCGACGAACAGGCCGCCGTGCATAAATCGCCTGGATTTATCTCCTCCGTACTGACCGGGGTCAAAGAAACCGGCGAGAAAATCATGGAATTTGAAGCCTCGCACGGCACCATTGCCGATCAGTATGATAAATTCATCAAAGGCGAGGAAACTTCTGTAAATCCTTTAGGGTTAGTGTATGCGCTACGCGGCGCTATTGATCATTCCGTCGATTTAGCGCTTTCGGCAAAAACTCTGTCCACTTCGGAGGCGGAAAAAATCCGTCGTTTTACCGCCGTTATGTATGACTCCATGTCGGAATCCATGCAAGCAGGCAAGGCCACGCGGGACTTAAACCCCCAATCAGGCTTGACCACAGAGCAATTTATTGATGAAGTGGCGCGCAGAATGTCTAAAAAAACCTAGCACGCGCGTTATGAGGTAAGCACCTGCGATGACCAAGACCGCCCACAAAACCACAGAGTTCTCTGCCATGAATAATTTTTCCTCCCCTATCGCTACCGCTGACCCGGATATATTTGCCTCCATTCAAAGAGAGCTTCACCGCCAGCAATCGCAAATTGAGCTGATTGCGAGTGAAAATATCGTGAGCCGCGCCGTACTGGAGGCGCAAGGGTCGGTGCTTACCAATAAATATGCAGAAGGCTACCCGGGCAAACGCTATTACGGCGGCTGCGAATATGTCGACGAGATTGAAACGTTGGCCATTGAACGAGCGAAAAAACTGTTTAATTGCCGTTTTGCCAATGTGCAGCCTAATTCGGGATCGCAAGCGAATCAGGCGGTTTTTCTGGCGCTACTGCAACCTGGCGACACGTTTATTGGCATGTCGCTTGCGGCGGGGGGCCATCTGACCCATGGCGCAGCGCCTAATATGTCCGGAAAATGGTTCAACGCAGTTCAATATGGCGTAAAAAAAGAAGATGGCTTAATCGATTATGAAGAACTTGAGCAGCTCGCAGGCACGCATCGCCCAAAGCTTATCATCGCCGGCGGTTCCGCCTATCCTCGGGTCATTGATTTCGCTCGCATGCGCCGCATTGCCGATGCTTGCGGAGCGTTCTTAATGGTGGATATGGCGCATTTCGCCGGTTTAGTCGCTGCAGGCGCTTATCCAAGCCCCCTGCCCCACGCAGATGTGGTGACCACCACCACACATAAAACCCTGCGTGGTCCGCGTGGCGGCCTTATTGTTTCCAATAACGAAGAAATCGGCAAAAAAATCAATTCCGCCATTTTCCCTGGGCTTCAAGGCGGCCCCTTGATGCATGTTATTGCCGGAAAAGCTGTGGCATTTGAAGAAGCGCTTCAGCCTTCTTTTGCGCAGTACGGCAAAAAAGTGATAGAAAATGCACGTGTGCTGGCTGAAGTCCTTATGGCTCGTGGAGTGGATATTGTCACCGGCGGAACCGATTCACATCTGCTATTAGCCGACCTTCGACCTAAAAAAATAACCGGGAAAGCGGCGGCGGAAGCTCTTGAGAATGCAGGACTCACCTGTAACAAGAATGCTATTCCGTTTGATCCTGAAAAACCTGCCGTTACCTCGGGAATTCGCTTAGGCACCCCTGCAGGAACCACCAGAGGCTTTGGAATGGAAGAGTTTAAAGCGATCGGCCATTTTATAGGCGATGTATTGGACGGCTTACAGCAGGGAAAAGGCAATACGTCCATAGAAAAAGCGGTCCGGGCAAAGGTGGCGCAACTATGCGTCCATTTCCCGATATATCCTGAACTTGGTTAAGGTTTTTTATAAGCACATACCGGAAGTAGCAGATGTCATTGCCGCCAATAGTGATCTTTACACAAAAAACACCACTAAACCTGTTGACTTGCTGGTTTTTCTGCTTATATTGCTCGCTTCCTGAACACTTTTCTATGCTCTGAAAGTTGCGTTTTTTGAGTAACTTGATCGGATCTTGGAACTAACCTGCAGAGGAACAAACGTGGCACGTATCGCTGGTGTAAATATCCCTACTAAGAAGCGCCTTGATATTGCGCTCACCTATATTCACGGCATCGGACGTGCAAAATCCGCCGAAATCTGCCAAAAAGCGAGCGTGGAAGAATCCAAGCGCGTAGAGCAGCTTACAGAGAGTGAAGTCATCCGTATTCGTGAAATTATTGATCGGGACTATATGGTAGAAGGTGATCTTCGCCGCGAAGTTTCCATGAATATTAAACGCCTGGTGGATCTGGGCTGCTATCGCGGCCTTCGTCATCGCAAGCGCCTGCCGGTACGGGGTCAGCGCACCCACACCAACGCCCGCACCCGCAAAGGCAAAGCGAAGCCGATCGCAGGAAAAAAGATAGCCACTAAATAATTTGGTGACATAGCACAAGCAAGGATTGTTAAAGAATATGGCAACAGCAAAAGAATCAGCCGCTCCCCGCCTCAAAAAACGCGAGCGCAAAAACATTTCCACCGGTGTGGCGCATGTGAACGCTTCATTTAACAACACCATCGTTACCATTACGGATACGCAAGGAAATACGGTTGCCTGGTCTTCCGCCGGTTCGCACGGCTTTAAAGGTTCCCGCAAATCCACGCCTTATGCTGCGCAAGTAACGGCGGATGATGCGGGGAAAAAAGCTCAAGAGCACGGCATTAAAACTATTACCGTGTTGGTAAAAGGCCCGGGAGCCGGCCGCGAGTCTGCGCTTAGAGCGCTGCAGTCGGTTGGCTTTATCGTGACTTCAATTAAAGATGTTACGCCCGTGCCCCATAACGGTTGCCGTCCACCGAAAAGAAGAAGGGTGTAATTTATTGTGGTGCATGCCTGTGTTGGGTATGTAAGTCACTCGTCACTAGCCACTTAGGAGTAGAACGTGTTAGCAAAAAACTGGCAAGATCTGATTAAGCCGACCAAGCTTGATATCGAGATGAAGAAGCACAACCCCAATGAAGCTACGGTGGTTGCCGAGCCGCTTGAGCGCGGTTTTGGTCATACGCTGGGGGTTGCATTGCGGCGCATTCTTCTTTCCAGCCTCCAGGGCGCCGCAATCACTTCGATCAAAATAGATGGCGTGCTGCATGAGTTCTCCGCCATTCCGGGCGTGCGCGAGGACGTGACCGAGATTATTCTGAATATAAAAGATATTCGCCTGAAAGTTGGCTCCCCGGAGCGCAAACGCATGAGCTTAAGCGTTACTGGCCCTATGGAAGTTACGGCCGGAATGATCGACTCAGGATCTGAAGTTGAAATTTTAAATAAAGAGCTGGTGCTTTGTACCGTAGACAAGGGCGCAAAACTGCATATTGAGTTCAGCGTTGAAACCGGCAAGGGCTACGTGCGTGCTGCGCGTGATCAGGAAGCGCCGATTGGCCTTATCCCTGTGGATGCGATATACAGCCCGGTAACGCAAGTGTCTTATAAAGTTGAAAATGCGCGTGTTGGCCAGGTTACCGACTATGACAAACTCTCCCTCACCTTGCAAACCGACGGTTCCGTCAGACCAGAGGACGCCGTGGCGCTTGCTGCACGTATTTTGCAAGACCAGCTTCGTTTGTTTATCAATTTTGAGGATA
>CAZRJZ010000015.1:0-397 GCA_964600465.1 uncultured Rickettsiales bacterium | reverse complement strand
TTCCATTCAGCCCGTACCTGTTGAAAAAAGTGTACGATCTGGATGAGCTTTCTGTGCGTGCTACCAACTGCTTGAAGAATGATAATATCATCTATGTTGGCGATCTGGTGCAAAAAACCGAGGGTGAAATGCTAAAAACCCCGAATTTTGGCCGGAAATCGCTCAATGAAATCAAAGAGAAGTTAGCTAAAATAGGCCTGCGGTTCGGCATGGAAGTTCCAGGCTGGCCACCTGAGAATATTGAAGAGCTGGCAAAAAAATACGAAGAACCGTATTGAGCCATAAACACTAGTTAGCACCGGAGAAGCCCAATGCGCCATAATATGAGCGGTCGTAAATTAAATCGCACCAGTTCCCACCGTAAAGCCATGTTTAACAATATGGCCGCTGCGCTTAT
>CAZRJZ010000014.1:9634-11723 GCA_964600465.1 uncultured Rickettsiales bacterium | reverse complement strand
CCGGCATCAGCAGGGGAAAAGGAAGAATAAACAGGCTTCCCAGCACATACAGCAAAGTCATCATAAACATGGCGATAACAACGCTTGGATGCATCGTGCGTATCCTGGTAATGCTGGAAGAAAGCGCCTTCAGCGGCGGCATTTTGTGATCGACAATATAAAAAGGCGCAAGGCTTAAAAACGTTATCACTGCTATCGCGGGGATGATCAATAATAATCCGCCCATGAGCGTCAGCGCAGCGCTTGTCATGGAAGCGGCAAGAAGCGGTAGTAGCGCGGGGGTGAGTTCTGTTTGCAGGTAGTGCTTGCTTAAGCGTTGGCTGCGGTGCAATCGCAGTGTGATGGCGATAAAAGAATTTTGCAGGAAATAAAACAGGCCAAAATCAGCGATGAGGTTATAAGGCGCGCCCAGTCCCTGCAGCACAGAGAAGAAAAGAATAAATAACGTCATGGCCATTCCGCCTGCAATGACGCATAAAGCCGGTTCAAAGCAGACCGTCTTCCATCCGGTATCGAGCATATTGCTTAAGGTTCTAAGCGCAGAAGGCGTATGATCCGTCGAAGTGCCGGCGGTATTGGATTCTTGATGCAGGAATGTGGCTAATTCCGGATAAGTGCAGGCCGGAGCTGCAGGCGACTGCTTATCCGGCGCGACATGCGTATGAGCCATTAAACTGCCGCTGCGGATTTTGCGTAGCATGGCAATGGTGTCGAAAGGCCCTTCGCGTTCGGTTCCATTGAGAATGTAAAACGTTTTTTCCATAAGAAGCGTCACCCATACCGCGCCTGAAGCAGTGCAAACAGCGCACGCAATCCTTGCGCCTCGCCGCCCACGGGACGGCCCGGTTTGGCGGAGGCGTTCCATGCCATCATATCGATATGCATCCAGCTCTTAGTCTGCCTGACAAATTCTTTTAAAAACAATGCGGCCGTGATAGCGCCGCCATAGCCGCTTTCCGGATCATTGCTTAAGTCTGCGATTTTACTGTCCAGCATTTCGCGGTAATTTTCCCAAAGCGGCAGACGGAAAAGAGGATCCGCTTCTACGGCGCTATGGTGGCTGATTTCCTGGGCGAGCTTATCGTCGGGGGTAAAGAACGCCGGAATTTCGGCGCCCAGCGCCACTCTCGCAGCGCCGGTCAGGGTGGCGCAATCGATGAGTAAATCAGGTTTTTCACTATCGGCTTCCGTTAACGCATCCGCCAGGATCAACCGTCCTTCTGCGTCGGTGTTGCCAATCTCAACCGTAAGGCCTTTACGAGTGGGGATAATATCGGTTGGGCGCATGGCGTTACCGGAGACGGCGTTTTCCACAATCGGCAAAAGCACGCGCAGACAAACAGGCAGTTTTTGCGCCATAACAAGCTGGGCGAGTCCCAAAACAACGGCGGCTCCACCCATATCTTTTTTCATGAGTTTCATATTGGAAGAGGACTTGATATCCAGTCCGCCGGTATCGAAGCACACGCCTTTGCCCACCAGGGTTACGCGTGGATGTTTAGATTCTCCCCAGCGTATATCCACCAGCCTTGGGGCTGTGGCGCTTGCCTTGCCTACCGTATAAATAGCGGGATAATTGGCCGAAAGCAGTGACTCCCCCGCAATAATAGCGCATTTGGCTTTATGTTCTTTAGCAACGTGTGCGGCGGCCTGCGCGAGGGCTTCGGGGTGCATGTCATTGGCGGGCGTATTGATGAGATCGCGGACCAGGAAAATGCTGTTTGCAAGCTGTTGCGCAAAGGCCGTGTCGGCGTGCACCGGGGTTGCAAGCTTTGCATATCGTTTGGAGGGCTTTTTGTATTTTGAGAAGTGGTAGCCGCCAAGCAGCCAGCTTGCCGCAAAAAGACTGGCTTCCGGCGCCGGATAATCGGTCGTGAGCCGGTAGGATCCTTCCGGTAATTGGCCGGGCAGATGGCTTAAGCACCAAATGTCCGGTGTATCTTTAATAACGGCGATGACGCGTTCTATCGCGCCATCCCTGCCAGGTGCCAGTGCGAATTGCCCGGCCATGTCTTTGAATTGCGTGCTCTCCAGCCAACGTTTGGTATGTGGTGGCAGTTTAGGTACAAAATGTTTGAATTCTTTTGCC
>CAZRJZ010000014.1:5816-9624 GCA_964600465.1 uncultured Rickettsiales bacterium | reverse complement strand
ACCTGGAGCGCTATGGCGTTAGCGGAGTTTGAGGTAAGCAGGCTATTCTGCACAGTATTCGCCTTCTTTTAGCCAGCGCCGGTGATTTTCGGGTTTGCCTAAGTAATAACCTTGCAAATAATCGACGCCCATTTCCATTAGAATTTTAGCGATTTCACCGCTTTCTACGAATTCAGCGACTGTTTTCAGGCCAAACCCGCGCGCGAAATCGAGCAGGGTTTTTACAAAGAAGCGGCTATCGGTATTGATGGCGATGTCTTTGATAAATGCGCCGTCAATCTTGACTAAATCCACCGATAATGCTTTGAGCTGCCGGAAAGACGTATAGCCTGAGCCAAAATCGTCCAATGCGACCTGGCAACCGAGCGATTGTAACGACGCCACGAAATACGCTACCCGGCGCAAGTCGCGCTGCACGGCGGTTTCGGTCATTTCCACCATCATGCGTGATGCTACGTCGGGCAAATGCTCCACGCGGCTGGAAAGCGCGTCCAGCCAGACGGGATTTTCAGTGGTAAGATTCGAGATATTGAAAGCAATATGAATGTCTGGCGTCGCTTTCAGCTCTTCAACCACCATATCCATGACCATCATGTCGATGGTCTCGATCATTCCCATTTTTTCAGCCACCGGAATAAGCGCCCCTGCGGAGCTGATTTTTCCGTTATGTCCCTTGATACGCAGTAACGCCTCGTAATGCGAAACGCCGCCCTTTTTTACATCGACAATCGGCTGCCACGCCAGGCGCAGGCGCTTTTCCTGGAAGGCGCTGTAGAGGTAGCTGGCCAGCCCCATTTGCTGGCGGCAGAGATCCGCCTCGCGTTTGGATGCAGAAAAAGTGCGGTAGACGGAAGATTGCGCGCTATTGAGCGCGATATAGGCCTTGTCCAGTGCATCGCTTGCTTCCGTGGTTTCGGACGGAAAATGCACCGCACCGATCACGCCCATAATGTGCAGCGTGGCAGTGGCAAAATTATCCCGGCCATAGTTTTGCATTATATCGGCAAAGCGCTGCGCGGTGCGTTCGGTTTCTTCCGGATAGCTGTTGGTCAGCAGAATGCCGAACTGATCGCGCTGCAAGCGCACAATGCGGTCGCAGGAGGAGAGTTTTTCCTGCAGGCGTGCCATCAGGTCCAGCACCACGTTTTCGGAAATATCATGCCCGTAGCCGCTGATAATCATGGCGAGGTTGCTGATTTGCGCCAGCAGCAGCGCGCCGGAAGTGTTGTTAGAAACGCACTGGCGGATGGAGGAATCCAGCATTTCATGGAATTCTTTGCCGCCAAACAGCGTGTTTTCAGGCGCAAGAGACCATGCGCCGGAAGGTGGCGGCGTTAGGGTGTCCTGAGCTGGCTGATGATAGGCGCTTTCCAAAATATCCTCTAAATATGTCAATCCGTCATTATGATGGGAAAAGAGTAAAAAATTCTTAAAATTGCTCGGGCGATGGCATACTATTTTATTTAGAGCCTCGACATAAAATTAAAAATCCCAGGAAAATTAAGGCTTTTTGGACCAAGGCGTTGCTCAAAAGCACTATCTTTTTGATTGTAAGGAATGCATAAATTGTGGTACTCTCCACGTTGAGAGCTTTATTAGTCGGGAGGTTCCTCCCTTAGCAAAAATAAATGCAACCAAAAGAGGTGCTTATGTCTTCAAGTGAAATGAGAAAAGCCTTTAATAGCAGTGCAGTTGGCAACAATGTGACATGCGCTGGTTGTTCTTCTCCCATGCCCCCTCCTAATCACGCTACAGGGCTTGATGTTGCAAGGGCTGCTGCCAATGCAAGTCCGAATGGTCATTCTATCTAGGGTGTAAACCTAAAGTATTCGATATTTTTCATGTATGTCTGGTGACGCACATTCCTCATCTTCTTCCTTCAGGAAAAACCTGGAAGAAGAAAAAAAGGTGCGCGTGTATTACGTCTGCTCGCAAGACAGTGAAGGTACTCCTATTTATTGCTACGCCGTAGTCAGCGCGTTGCTGCATGATAAATTCTTAGCGGCGCTTGAATACGGTCAAGTTCCCGATTTTGCCGTGGTCGTGGAGATGGGGAAAGGGGAGCCAACGCAGGCAGTCAAAGATAAAATGAAGCAGTACTATAATTTCGACCACGATCTCCACGTGGCCAACAGCAATGTGCCACCGGAAGATACGGCTGGCTGATTTATCGGTTGCGCTGGCACGCAGCTTTGCTGTAGGTATTGCTACATGACTATTACCACCCGTATTTTCACTGCGCTGCGCGGTGAGCTTGTTGGCACGGATGCTTTTGGCAACCGTTATTTTCGCCGTAAAGTTACTCGTTCTCTCTTTGAAACCGATAACCGCAAGCGCGAAAAGCGCTGGGTAATTTATAACGGAAAAGCCGAGCCCTCTAAGGTGCCGCCGCAATGGCATGGCTGGCTGCATTATACCTTTGATAAAGTTCCCTCCCAAAGTGCTTCCGGGTCGGGGGCGTATGCGTGGCAAAAGCCGCCGCAGCCGAACCTGACCGGCACAACCGGCGCTTACCTGCCACCTGGGCATTTACTTAAAAATGGTCGCCGGGCGCCTGCTACAGCCGATTACGAGCCCTGGAAACCTTAAATTATACTAATTCGCAATCAATATATTGATTGCGTTACGCTGGCTGCGCCGCGCAAAACCGCCGCTTTCGGCGACGGTTTTGATACCATTTCTCGATGTATTGATCGAGAAATGGTATTACTCCTCCGCCCGTGGATGCGCCGCTTTGAAAGCGTTTAAGAGCCGGGCGCTGTCTACTTTGGTGTAGCGCTGGGTGGTGGAAAGGCTGGCATGCCCCAGCAGTTCCTGGATTACGCGTAAATCCGCGCCGCCCTCCAGCAAATGCGTGGCAAAAGAATGCCGAAGCGCATGCGGCGTGGCTGTTTCCGGTAATCCTAAATTGGCGCGCAAATGGCGCATTTGCCGCTGAAAAACGCCCGGATCTAATGTATCACCGCGTGCGCCTACAAAGAGCGATCCGTCAGGGGGTAACGGATAGGGGCAAGCGCCAATATAGGCCTCTAACGCCTCCCTTACGATGGGCAGCAGCGGTGCCATTCGTTCTTTGTTGCCTTTGCCGCGTATGATTACGGTGTCTTTGCCGCGTATTTGTCCAACCTTAAGCGCCAGCGCTTCGCTGATGCGCAAGCCTGCTCCGTAAAGCAGGAGCGCCAAAGCCGCATCGCGCTGCGCGATCCAGGGTTCGGGGTGCATCTGCGCCAGGGTTTCCACTGCTTGCCTGGAGTCTTCCTTGGCCAACGCTTTGGGCAGCGGCTTTGCCAGTTTAGGCGGACGAATGGTATGGATCGCCACATTGGCAATAATATGGCGGTGCTCAAGATAACGAAAGAAATTCTTTACCGCCGAAAGCGCCCGCGCGGTGGAGGCATGATCGAATTCCTGAGCGGAACGCGCCGCCAGCCAGGCTCGGAAATCCCGTAACGTGAGTTCAGAGAGTAGTGCAAACGTAATCTCGCTGGCGTGATAATGACTGATGAACCTTAAAAACTGCGCCATATCGGTGCGGTAGGCAATGACCGTGCGCAGCGCCAGGCCGCGCGCGTTTTGCAACCAATCCAGCCATTGTGCGTAGGCTTTTGCCACCTCGTCCGATGCGGCTTCCGGGATCATGTGTTTGGCTCAATATCTTTTAAAAAATCCTCTAACTGGTGCGCCACAATGCTGGCCAGGAACGACAGCAGGTCGATTGCCTGGCCGGGATGAAAGCGGTCTTTATAACGCACCCCAAAAGCAAGCAACGCGCCACGCGATGGCGGGCATGGGCGTTCCGGCTCAGCGT
>CAZRJZ010000014.1:1842-5806 GCA_964600465.1 uncultured Rickettsiales bacterium | reverse complement strand
GTCTGCCGCAATCGGCAAAAATCTGATCGAAACCCACAAAAGGCGTCGCCTTTGCGTCTGCCACGAGCAGCGCCGGTTTCCCTTCCAGCGCGTTTTCCACTGTCCTGGGTTCAATGAAGGCGATGCCGGAATAATTCTCATCGCTGTAATAAGTGTCATATGGTGAGGCGATTTCCGATTCTACGCATAAGCGCACCACGTCCAGATCAAAGAGCGTTACCAGATCCAGCGTGAGCACTTCCAGCAATTGCTCCAGGCTGTGGGCGCGAATAAGGCGCAGCACCGCGGCGTGCACTTGGGCCTGCACGGAGAGATTGTCGCGGCAAAAGTCCAGCAGGCCTTCATACTGACCGCGTAATTGCCGTGTATTTTCCTGTAGGCTTTTAAGCTGAAAATATTGAAAATCTTCTACGCCTGTGCCAAGTGCGCGTTGTGGTGGGTCAATCGTGCTGAACACCTCCGGGTGGTCTTTTAAAAAGGTCGGGTGTGTACGCAAATATTCCACCACCTGCATTTCGGTGGGCTGGGCAGATGCGGAAGCTGTGTCGCTCATTGGTTATACAATGCTCTGGCCCGTTTTTTCCCAGTCTTTTAAGAAAGCGGCCAAGCCTTTATCGGTGAGTGGATGATTGATCAGTGATTTAAGTACCGCAGGCGGAAGAGTTGCCACATGCGCGCCCATTTTTGCTGCCTGCACCACATGCAAGGGGCTGCGCACGGACGCCACGAGCACTTCGGTGTCAAATGCCTCGTATTGCTTATAGATGGCGCAGATATCAGCAATAAGCTGCATGCCGTCGGCGCCGATATCGTCAAACCGTCCCACAAACGGAGAGATGAACGTTGCGCCTGCCTTGGCGGCCATAAGCGCCTGTGCGGCAGAGAAACATAACGTTACATTCACCATGGTGCCACGGGAAGAAAAATAGCGGCATGCGCGTAACCCATCCCAGGTGAGCGGGACTTTGATGGCAATGTTATCGGCGACTCGTGCCAGGCGTTCGCCCTCGCGCACCATGCCGTCATAATGTGTGGCGGTTACTTCCGCGCTTACCGGGCCAGGAATAAGCGCGCAGATGTCTTTTAATACTTCCATGAAATCCCGGCCACTTTTGGCGACCAAAGAGGGATTGGTGGTAACGCCGTCGACCATGCCGGTTTCGGAAAGCTCCGCGATGTCTTTTATTTCCGCTGTGTCGATAAAAAATTTCATACGCTTAATCCCTAAACTGCCATGAATGATGGCGCAGGATACGGCAGAACCACGGAGATTGGCAAGGGGTGATGTGTGGGTTGCATGGTAGCCGAAATACGATTAGCAACACGGGGAACTACCTCCCCCGCAAGCGGGGGAGGTAGGAAATGCGAGGCGCTTTTAAAGCGCCCGAATTTCCGGTGGGGGCGGCAATGGAGAATAAGAATAAAGCCGCCCTCACCGGATTTTCGGCATTCCGCTTACGCGAAAAGCGCGAAAATCCTACCTCTCCCGCGTGCGGGAGAGGGGGTTCTGTACGCATACACTTTAAGCCTGCATAACAGGAGATTCTGTGGGAGTGGGATCCAGATCAGGAGTATCTTGCGCCACCAGCGGAGTAGCGGGAGGAATTGCCTTTTCCGTGCCCCCCATACGTGGGCCTCTGCCAAGCGCTGCAACATGGGGGCCATCGAGTACCAATGTCACGTCGGATCCAACCCATTTCTGGAGCGATTCAAGGGAAGGCATAGACCCCTCCTTAAGAAGGACTGAGTTCGCCGCCCATTTCTTTCTGTGTCGCCATGGCCGGGGCGTAACTGCCTCCTATTTTGCTTATTCCAAGGCGGGAAACGGCGGAAGTGGCGGCGGGTTCCATAATGGGCGGTTCCGGCATTTGGATTGGTAGCGGCGGAAGTAACGGCCCTTGCGCAACAGGCATAGGTGGGGCATCATTGGCTGCCACGGCGGCTTGCGCGCCATCGGCCACGGCATTGTCAGCGCCTTTTTTGCGGCCAAAGCCCATGCCTGGAAGCAGCAGGGCTGCGGTGCCGATCAGGCCGGCGACAACACCTAGTTTAATCGCACCCTTAAATAATCCTTTTACTTTGCCAGCGCCCCATTTGGCAGGTTTGGCGACAGCACTTGCGGTTGCGCCAACTCCATCTGCTGTTGCACCAAGTACATCGCCATTAAGGGCTCCCAATCGACGACCGGCAGCTTCTCCAAAGTCATGACGTGCGGCTGCCCAGCGCTGACTTCTATCAGCAACTCTCTCTGCAGCATCTCCCATGCCCTCTCGCCAGCCGCCTCCAAGCCCACTAAATAACCCTTCATCAGCCATAACGCTATCCTACCCGCCTATACTTTTCTCTGCGCCTTCAGCAGGCTTCTTGGACTCAAGTGCACGGGCTGCATTGCAGCAGGCTGTGTGTTTTGCTCCCAACTGCGCCACTTTGCTGGGGTCTTTAGGCTCTACACGGGCTGCGTGCGTATGATGCGTGGCATGGGCGGCGGATTCCGCGCCGAGCCTTTGTTGCAATTCCGCATTTTCCGCCTGCATCTGCTGGGCATAAGCCGCAAACTGCATCTGTTGCTGAGCCATCATAGCGTTGGAGACCTGTGCCATGTCATCCACGCCCTGATCATACACACTTTTAACCAGATTTGCTTCGCGCTGCGCATTCTGTGGCGCAGAGAGTGAGGCCTGCACGCCTTTCTGGATATTTAAATATTCCTGTTCCTGTGCGCTTACTTTTTCGCCGCCGCTAAGGAAACCACTGAATACGCCGAGCGTTCCGCCGGAAAGACCGCCGGTGACGCCCCCTATGGTAGCGCCAATAATAGCCGCCGCTTTCGCAAGTCCGCCTATCCAGCCATAGCTTACTTCAGCGGCAGGGATGATATCCACCAGGGCTGTTCCCGCCGCGCCGATTCCGAATGCCGCCGCCGCCAGGGCCGCTCCGCCGACCACAGCGCCCGTTACCGCACCCAGCAGCATGTACCCAATTCCGCTAACGGCAGAACTACTTACTGCTGTTGCTGCTGCGCTGCCTCTGGTATGATTGACCGGTGCCATGTCTTAACCCTCTGCTTCTCCCGTTCTCGTGGCTTTTATTCAAGTTTTTCTGCCACTTTTACATTATTGAGTTTCATTATGGCCGTGTAACCCCAAACCGCAAGTGAAGTTTTTGTTACAATGGGGAGTGATTGCTTTATATTTGTATATCAAGTAGTTCATGCATTTACCCGGCTATTCTGTCCGATGCTCTCTGGCGGCTGGGGTTGATTGGGTGTAAAGCCGGGGGATACATTCGTGTTATTGGGTACGGGCGTTACTAGCGATTGCAGCGCGGCCTGCATGCTGGCGGTTTGCTGACCCAAATTTTGTAGCTCGCTTGGAAGCGTCTTGGTGAGTAGCTCCGCATCCGCTATTTTCCTGCGTTCCAGCGCGACGACAGCGCGCTTATAAGCATCCATCTCCGCCTGATAATTCTTGCCAAGATCGCCTGCAAGAAGCGTCTTCGCCACGGACCCTATTCCGCCAAGGGCGGCTCCGCCGAGCGTAAAGGGCATGAACACTGCGCTAAGTACATTTTTACTGGTGTCGAGTACCATGCTGCCTGCCTGCGCGGCGGCCTGGCCGGTTTTCTTAACCACATCTTCCGGATTATAATAGGTGTATATTGCCCCGGCAACGGCGGCTATAGGAGCTACCCCTGGAATACTTCCTGCGCTGCTGGCGGTATTTACCACCAGGTTGCCGCCCTTATCAATGATCTGATGCGCCACAAAGCCGGTGGTCGCCAACGCCGCTGCGCCGCCGCCTGCCGCGCCATACCCTAATCCGCCAAATAAGGCATTACGTAGCGTTGCCGCGTAAGATTTACACTTGCTCGGTGGCTGCAGCATTTGCAGCTGGACTTCGGGAGGGAGGCTATTTTGACTCAGTGACATTTCGGCACTTCTCTAGAGTTATCCACGCTTTTATCA
>CAZRJZ010000014.1:0-1742 GCA_964600465.1 uncultured Rickettsiales bacterium | reverse complement strand
TATTTTGACTCAGTGACATTTCGGCACTTCTCTAGAGTTATCCACGCTTTTATCATGCCATAAGCGGCGCTAATCTTACAAATGAAGCTTTTATGACAGGCTGTGTGACAGGGTAAAAATAACACCCGGCTTACGCAATCGGCGCGCTGCGCCCCGTGCCCTCTGAGCGCTCGCGTCTGGGCGCGTTGGCAGAAAGCGATTGCCCATTAAATGCGGCATCATGTCCAGCGGCAACGGTGATATAGCTTTCCATGAAAGGCAACTTAGAGAAGGCCGATTTTGCCATTGCGTCCTCAATCTTTTTACCGTCCTCCTGCCCTAATTTTCCGGTGATACGGGAAAGGCCGGCAAGTGCCGTAAAGGTGGTGGCTTCGCCCAGACCTAAAGAGCTTGCTGCAGGAGTGGTGTTAATAATGTTGCCTACATCTTGCGTATTTGAAGGATCGGCGCTCTGGCTTTGACCCTGGTTCTGGCTTTGGGCTGCTTGCGCGCCTCCAATAATGAAACCAAGAATGCTGGATGTTTGCTCGGTGCTCACGCCTGCCGCCGCTAAAGCTTTCGCCAACTTGTCTAAGTCTTCTCGAAAGGCTTGCGCTTCTCCGCCTGCCACATCACGCTCAACGCCATCAACGGCCATCAACTCATTGTTGTTCACGCGGTCGGTGTTGCTCAGGTTTTCAATGAGGCTTGTGTCGATGGGAATGCCTCTATTAGCCAGCTCTGTTGCCTGATTACGCAGCGCCATAATACGTTGGCGCAGCGCGCCTGAAACTTCTACCGTGCCGTCTTTTGATTTTGAAACATCATCAAGCGCCGCTTGTAATGCTGGGTCACCGTTCATTCCCAGCGAAACAGTGTTCTTATTAACGTGCATGGTGTCTTGCTGTGTATCTGTATTCGTTGCGGGTTCGGCCATGGGGCTTTTCCTTCTGCATAAAGTCTATCGTCAATAGTACCTTACGCTAATATCAGGTCTTAAGGCAAATGAAGGTTTTATGACAATCTTGTTTATTTCAGGGTGATTTAATAATCAGCTACCGGGCACCTCTATTAACTGACGGCACAGGATTTTTGTGCTATGGGTGAAGCCATCACCTGATGGAGGGTAGTATGTCATTTTTCATAAGGATTTAAGCAAATGCATGTGGCGTGTGTGCAGATGAATGCAGCCGATAATATGGCGGAGAATATCGCATCCGCGCAGAGTATGGTTGCAGAAGCGGCACGGCGTGGCGCGCAGCTGATTGCACTACCGGAAAATGTATTCCTTATGCAGGCGCAGGGTGCGGCGGACCGGCAGCGTTATACCGAGGAGGAGCATCCTGGCGTGAAAGCGGTGCAGAGCTGGGCGAGGGAGCAGGGGGTATGGATACTGATCGGATCGGTGCAGGTGTGGACGGGGACGGCGGAATTACCGTTCAATCGTTCCTTGCTGATTGATCCGCAAGGGCATATTGCTGCCCGTTACGACAAATTACATTTGTTCGATGTACAGCTACCCGGAGGCGAGGCCTATGCAGAATCCCGCAAATGTTCAGCAGGCAATGAAGCGGTTTTGGCCGACGCCATGGGAGTGAAAATGGGCCTGAGTATATGCTACGATGTACGGTTTCCGGTGCTTTACCGAACGCTGGCCAAAGCGGGGGCGCAGATACTGGCGATCCCGGCTGCGTTCACCCACACCACTGGTATGGCGCACTGGCATACGCTACTGCGTGCTCGCGCTATTGAAAACGGTTGTT
>CAZRJZ010000013.1:2566-12121 GCA_964600465.1 uncultured Rickettsiales bacterium | reverse complement strand
GCTGGAGCGTATGCTGGCAATGCGCGCCTATATGCGCGACCGCCATGTTGACGGGGTGAATAATCTGGAGCTTCTCGCACAAGTAGGCCTGTCGCAAGAGATGGTGGAGGAAATGTACCGCTACATGGCAATTGCCAATTACGAAGATCGTTATGTGATTCCAACCTCGCATCGTGAATATGCCGAAGAGGCGTTCGACATTCGCTCCGGTTGCGGCTTCAGCTTCGGCAATGGCTGTTCCGGCGGCAACTCCGATGCACAGATGTTCGGAAAGCCCAAACGCAAAAATCTGTTTGGAGGCGCTCATGCAAGCTAAAACCTTTAAAGCGCTTGGCATTTTTCTTTGGTATCCAAATGAAGAGTGGCTGAAAGGCACTTCCGATCTGTGCAGCCTGATTGCACAGGAAGCATTGGTGAGCAAAGAGCAAATCGCTCGATTGCGCGCATTTGCAGCGCAGATAAAAACCGCGGATCTACTCGACTTGCAGGAGGAGTACGTGGACATGTTCGACCGTGTGCGCTCGCTCTCGCTGCACTTGTTTGAGCATGTGCACGGCGATTCACGGGATCGTGGGCAGGCCATGGTCGATCTGGCCGAACGTTACAAGGAGCTAGGATTTTCTCTTGCTGCCAGTGAGTTGCCAGATTATCTGCCCGTGTTCCTCGAATATCTCTCCATGCTGCCCAAAGAAGAAGCGCTCGAAGAGCTTGGCAATATAGGCCATATCCTTGCCGGCTTAAGCAAGCGCCTCGCCGAACGTGGAAGCCCATATAGCGCTGTGCTCGATACGCTCACGCTGCTCGCCGGTAAAACGCCGGAAAAAGTGGAGCGCAAAGCGCCCATGGTCCTGAATTTCGAGCAGCTCGATAAGGAATGGGAAGAAAAGCCGATTGATTTCCTCGGCGCTGAGGCCCCTAAAGCGGGTGGCTGCGGCGGTGGATCGTGCGGCGGTGGTTGCTCGGGTCAACCACAGCAAAAAATGACGCAAGGAGCAAGACCATGAATGATTATTACTATTCTTTCTTTTTTGGCATGTACCCTTACATCTGCCTGACGATTTTCGTGCTGGGCACACTGATTCGCTACGACCGCGAGCAATACAGCTGGCGCGCCTCTTCGAGCCAGCTGCTGGCCGATAAAGGCCTAAAGATTGGTAACATCATGTTCCATATCGGGGTGATTTTTATTTTCTTCGGCCATCTGGTGGGGTTGCTAACGCCGCATGCGTTCTACGAACGCTTCATCACCGCGGAACAAAAACAGCTGCTTGCGATCATCGCAGGCGGTACCGCGGGGGCCGTCGGATTTGTCGGCCTGACTATCCTTGTGTTCCGGCGCATGTTCGTAGCCAGGATCCGCGCTACCAGCAGTAAAAGCGATATTGCCGTGGTCTTTATCTTCTGGGTTCAGATCACGCTGGGAATGATCACGATTCCCTTCTCGCTATCCCACCATGACGCGAGCATTATGCTAAATCTTTCGGAATGGGCGCAACGCATCCTGACATTCCGCAGCGGGGCTTCCGAATTCATCAAAGGCACCGATTGGCCGTTTCAGGTGCATCTGATTCTTGGCATGACGATTTTCCTGATTTTCCCCTTTACGCGTCTGGTGCATATCTTAAGCGCGCCCGTGAAATATATCGGCAGGCCATATCAGGTGGTGCGCAGCCGTGAGGCGCGCCGCTAATGCCGCTTTACGTTAATGACACTGAAATTACCGATGAACAGGTATTTGCGGAGATGCAGTATCATCCTGCGTCTTCTCTGCCCCAAGCACAGGAAAAAGCCTCCCAGGCGCTGGCAATCAGGGAAATTTTGTTGCAGGAAGCCGTACGGCTGGCAATAACCGAACCGGATGGGAGCGCCACCCAAGATATACGAGAGGACTTTCTGATCAGCCGGTTGCTTGAGCAGCAGGTGGTTACCCCGGAGCCCGATGAAGCAAGTTGTCAGCGTTACTACGAGCAAAACCGAAAGAAATTCCGCGACACGGAGGGCAATCCTGTACTGTTCGAATATGTTCGTCCCGCTATTGCCGCCTACCTTAAAGAGGCCTCGTGGCAGATGGCGGTAAAGCAATATCTGAAACTGCTAATTGGCAAAGCCCGTATCGCCGGAATTCATCTGGAGGGCACAGATAGCTCGCTGGTGCAATAGGCCGTAGCGCAGCCAGCGAAAATTTTTCTCAAAATTTTCGCTGGCCGCTATAGATCCTCGCAATTGATTCATATCAAGCCATTCCTGCCCATTTGTGACTATACTCGGGACTCACAGCTTGGGAGGATGTTATGACTGACGATCCCGCAAGAATCGTGGCGCTGGCATTGGCCGAAGACATATGTCCGGGATGCATATGCGCGAACAGAAAGGCAACGCCGCGGACATTGTGCCGGAATCAGGCACCGTGCCCGTTTTTTCACCCGGACAATTTCTACTATGACAGCACGCTCAGGCGTTTCTGGTGCTTAAACTGGGTAAATGAACGCGGAGAAACCGCCCCCGCCATGTAGAGCAGGGGCGGTTTTCCCGATGCTTAGAATTTTACCTGCACATAGGGCATGATTTTTACTGTATCGGTATAGAGGTCATCGGCGTTATAGACGCCAAGCTTGATGCCTGCAGTGTAATATTGCTGGAATGTCTGCTCGAGTAAAGCATTCCATTCCGTACCGTAATCAGCGCTGCCACGCTCGGCGGATAAATCATGGTAAACCAGCATTGCCTTGGTACCGTTTAACCAGGGGTTTTCCGATTTTGCGACGTAAGTAACGCCTATACTGGCATCCACCAGACCATTGGCGGGCGTGGTAAGGAACTTATCCACCCAACCATCAAACGCATGATTGGTGCCGAGCGGAAATTGCATCGCATTGGTGCCGTCACCCTCGATAGATTCATATAAAGCTTTCAGCGTCCATTGACCAACCGTCACCCCAGGCTCAATAGAGTAGTAATTAAAGCTGATATTGTTCGGGTTATCAGCGTGATCGTTCTGGTGAGCGTAGTCGAGGTTCAGCAAACCGTTGACACCCGCAGCCACAGGATGTTTGCCTTCAAAGCGCGCACCATAGGTAGCGCTGGAGAGAGCGCGTGAATCCTGAATATCAAGCAAGTAGCCATAGCCGATGATTTTGCCAAACGGCAGGCCGGAATAAGACGCGTTGATTAAATGGATACGACTGTCATCCCAGATTCCGCTGGGCGAATCCGTGCCAAAAATGCGGTTTACTTGATTAGCGTAGGCGTAATATAGCGTGGTGTCTTTAATCGAATTATTTTTCACGCTGATCGCATCGAACGTCTGATCGTTTTGCCGCCACGCGACATTGCCAACGAAACGCTGGTT
The DNA here is from genome assembly GCA_964600465.1 of uncultured Rickettsiales bacterium. GTDB lineage: Bacteria > Pseudomonadota > Alphaproteobacteria > Rickettsiales > SXRF01 > CAYMDD01. Next base: position 8,772 of record CAZRJZ010000013.1, on the reverse strand, counting down.
ATCCAGCACGATAGTCTGACGGCCCAGCACCAACGCCGTATCCGGCAGCCCCGTATAGGTCAGCTGCAGGCGGTTGAGCGCCGTATCCTCAGGGTCGGCCACGGTCGGGTAGGTGGTTTTGCCGTTAATGGTATCGTTGTAGTTCTCGCCCCCAATATCCGTGATATCCTCAAACTCCAGCAATGCACTGAAATCTTTGAACTTACCGGTCTCATAACCCAGGCGGGTGCGCACCGTATGCGCGTTCGCCTCATTCGCAAGTCCATCCTGATCGACATATTCATAGCGATAGCGCGCATCAAGGATCGGCTTTCCTTCCGTTAATGCTTTGGTAAAATCGCTCTTGGCGACAGCCGGCGGCGCGGCCTGATCGGCAGCATACGCGCCATGGGCAGAAGCCAATATGCTGGTGACACAGAGAATAGAAAGCAACGATGACGATTTCATAATAACCTCTTTCAATTTATGGCGCCGCGAACACATGGAGCATTTCGGCTAGCAGCATAGTGTGATTGCCCACGGACAAAGCAATTGATCTGGCTCAAGTTCAGAAAAAAATGATGCGCCTCAAGCGGAGTGGCATCGAACCATCTTCCGGAGTTTATTGAGATAATTGAAATATTCTGTGTCTGCAATCGAATTCGATGCCCCGAAGGGATAGCAAAAATATATGGTGGAATTTCAATTATCGAACCGCCGCTAACGCGCTTCCACTCTCGCTTACATGGCGATTCAAAACCACTCACTCCGAAATGGTGCCCCCGGTCGGACTCGAACCGACACATCCGTGAAGATACCGCATTTTGAGTCAGACATAGAGGCATCCCGTTGATGCACTATATAACCCTACAATCCACTATAAGACAAGATTTTTCAAGGTGTTCGTAAAATCTGGCATTACTATAGTTCCATTTAGTTCGATAAGAGTTTCTATCCACCGTGCCGACTATGTGCCGACTGGAAGACGCAGAAGATTTTTCTGTCGAATGATTCTACCAGATCATTTTTTGATGTTTTCACGGCGTTCATCCAGATTGATGACCGTCTCATCTTTTCTTTCCAATATCGCACTAATCTTCATACCAACAGCATCAGAGATTTTCTTGCGATGGGAATCCACCAGATGCGAATACCGCTTCGTAGTTTGCGGTGTTAGGTGACCAAGTAGCTGACCAATCTCTTCTAGCGTTAATCCAGCCATAATTGCAAACGACGCGAAGGCATGACGTAAATCATGCTTGCGCAGATTCGTAATACCAGCACGTTTAAGGACACGGTGCCACATTTCGTTTGGTGGCGAGTGATGCCTTCCCAGCTTCTCCTTCACGCCTACAAAATAGCCTGGGAACAGGTAAGGATTTCCAACCACACGCTCTAACTTCCCAATCTCTTCAATGGCCAATGGCGATAAGTTAATTTTCTTCTTCCCCGTTTTTGAATCAGGTAGGTCGAGAGTATTCTCGTCGTAATTGACGTAATCCCATTTTGCAGTCAGCAACTCGCCTTGGCGTGCACCTGTATAGATGAGCAGACGAAAGAAAATCATCATGCTGCGCTCTTCTGTGCCTTCCTCTTCGCATTGGTTGATGGTTTCTATCAGCTTGCGTAATTCGCTTTCATTCAAATAGCGGTCGCGCTTGTTTTCTTTGTAGCGTTTGATGCCAAGGCACGGGTTACTATTTGGCTGACGAATTCCCCAATCCTCTGCAACACTCATCATGTGAGATATACAAGCAAGCGCACGGTTTGCGGTGATCGGTGACTTGTGGAGCTTGCCATGCCATTCCTGTACATCTTTACGCGTAATATCTTCCATCGCATGATTTCTGAAGTGCGGCATTATCAGAGTTCTCAAAACTTCCTTTTTGCCTGTAACCGTAGAAGGCTTGTTATGATGGATGATGTATTCATTAACATAGCGCTCCTGAAAATCCTTGAGTAATGTCTTGCCTCTTTCAGCTTGGCGCTGATCGGCAGGGTCATCACCAAGTGCAATTTTGGCATAATACTCTTTTGCAATTACCCTTGCCTGTTCAACAGTAAGAGCCCCATGCTTTCCTATTTTAACGCGCTTCTTCGGTGCCTCTCTGCCGCCAGCTCCAGAGCGATAATCCAGAACATAGATTTTTGATCCACTTGGCTCGATTTTTACCGAGAACCCTGGGATGTCTGAATCGTAAATATGGTATCGCCTATCCAGAATTGGCGCATTATCAACAATGGATTTTGTGAGCTTTTGTCTTTTCGGTTGGTTGGTTGTGGTAGTTTCTTCCATGTGCAGTTCCTTTTTTTATACTTATGCTACCTGCGCTTCCTGTCCCTGCATTGCGGAAAGGTCATGCACCTTGCCTTCGATGACGGCGTAGGTGTTGCCGGCTTCTTTTGCGGCGAGATCAGGAGCGTTTTCTTCGGGGCGTTTGGCCATGCAAACCAGCGCGGGGATGCCAGACGAGATGATCATCGACATCAGGCAACCGCGATTTCTGCGGTCATTGATTTCATCCATGTCATCAATCACCATAAGGTCGGACTGATCTGCCTTGGCAATGGCTACTTGCAGCAACACGCGCACGGCATATCGAGCAGAGCGTGACAGTAGGTGATACGGGCGATTGCCGCGCCAAGGGTTCAAATCACCGTCCAGCCACACCACTTCGCTGTTGAGCATATTCGATAGTGGCTTCAGTACCTGATCGTTGAAGGCTTTCAGTTGCTCGTCGAGTTTTGCCTTGCGCACGCCGTTCTGGTGAAGCGCAGCAACCAGTTCCTTTTGGGTCAGGATGGATTCGTAAGTGGCGCGGGCGCGTTGCACGGCGTTGAACATATCCAACCGACGTTCTGCACGTTCCAATGACTTTTTCGCAGAGCCTGAATCCTGCTCGGCAATCGGCACTTCGGTGATGGATTCCAATTTCGTCTTGGCATCCTGTGAGGCTTTAAGCTGATGCTGTGCGACGACCAGTTTTTCTTTCGCTTGATTCACCGCACTGGCAGCATCTTTCAGTGCCTTGCCTAAACGATGATATTCTTCCTGTTGCTCTGGTGTCTGCTGCGCGGCGCGCACCAGTTGCTTTTCGCCCAGCAGATCTTCAGAGGCTTGAAGCATTAACTCGGTGCCGCATTCAGGGCAGTTTAGCGTATGGCCGTCAGCGGTAGGTATCGCTGCAAGCTGTTGTGAAAGCTGTTTCAGTGAGGCTTCAGCATCGGCCAGTGCAGTTGTTGCAGTGGAAACCGCCTGAGTGCTTTCATCGATTTTTGCCGCCTGTGCTTCAAGCTGTGAGCGGTCAAATGCAATCGCACCTTCTGATTTGAGCGCATCTTCATACGCCTTGTTGCACTCGGCAAATTCTATCTCCAGCTGTGAACGATCAGCACGCTCCAGCTCAGGTTCCCATGCGGCGGGTCGCCAGTCGCCAGCGGTGGATACATTCCAGCGGGATTCACCTGTGATGTGCTTCCACTTGCCTGTCAGCTCGGCTTCTTCGCTTTTTGCCGTGGAATGCGCTTCTTCCCACCCTGATTCCTGAATCTGCTTCCAGATTTCTTCCAGTTTCGGGTCAAGGCTCTTTGGCAATACAAGCTGCAAATCCTTGAGCGTGGGTTCCGCTTTCAGCAAACGTATGAAATAGGCAACGCGCTCGGCTGCGGAGAGCTGGAATATCGTGCGAAGCCCTACGGCAAACTCAGAAGCCGTGATCGGCTTGCCTTGGCCGGTGGTTTTGAATTCCGCCAGTGGCCATGAGATTTCAGAGGTTACGCCGTTGTGTGACAGCATGACCTTACCGCTTTTGGCCAGATCATTGACCAGCTGCTTCGCGTCCTTCTTTGCGATGTTTTTGGGCAATGGCTGCTGCGCGGATGCAAGTGCTACCGCTTGCGCGATGCTGGACTTGCCGTTTTCGTTTTCGCCAACCAGTAATGCGATGGGCGCAATATCAAAGCTCGCTTCCTGAACTTTGCGGAAATTGTGAATCGTGACGTTAATCATTAGAAACCTCCATAGTTGAATGATGCGGGATGGCCTGGCGGTGGGCCGTCAGGTTGTGCCAAGGGCTGCTTTTGGCTATTGCCGTTGGATTTGCTGGGAACGGGCTGCGCTTCAGGCTTGCCGCCTAAATCCAGCGTTGGTATGGGCTTATCGCTGGGCTGCGGGAGTGCCGCGCGCTGTTGCTGCGCAGAGAACGCATCGAAGACTTCATGCTCGTCTTTTGCATCCACCACGGCTTTGAAATCCGCTTGCCCAACATCCGAAAGGCTATCGATTTCAGCGGCGATGCTGACCTGTGTATCGAGATCACTCACTTTCGCCAGCCGCTTGATGGCGGGTTTGGCGCACATGATGTCTTCCCACTTCACCCACGGCGTATCAGCGAGTTTTGCCTTGGCTTTATCGAGTTCCACCTTGTTGTTTTTCTTCTCCGCCTGTTCGACGCTCTTCACCAATGACTTGTAGGTTTCGGATGTGCTGCGAACCTGCTCGATGTCTTCGAGAGTAAGCAGCTCAAAATCCTGTCCTCCATTGAGCTTATTGATATGGCAGAACGAACCGATGACCTTGCCACGTGATTGCAGGGCTTTGCTGTAGCGCACCACCATGTTCGTGCCTTCTTCATGGTGGAAGGTATCGTTCTCACGGATAGCTCGCGCACAGAATGTCACGACCTTGCCGGTGCGGTGAAAGAGCTGGGCGAAGCCGCGATAGCCAATCTGAAAGCTGCACTCAGCTTGCTTTTGTTTCCAGTTGCCCTGATCGTCTTTTGTCCAGCCTTTGTAGGGTATCAGATAGGCATGGCCGAGCGGCGTGTTTGGTTCCAAACCCAGTGACTGCGCCGTAATGAACGCGCCAAGCACGCTCAAATGGTCGCATTCACCCAGCGCAGGATTGTTTCGGACGCACTCAATCGCCAGAAATAACATGCGCTCGGCGGTTAAATGCTCCTTGGCCAGTGCCTTGAAGCGGTCTTTGACCCATACCTCGTTCAAGAGCGATAGCAGCCCCTGAACGTGCGGTTCGGTCTCGGTTTTCTGATTCATCGTCATTCTCCTTTCACTTTGTGTTCACGGCAAAATGCTGTTCCCCAAGCGGGGCAGTACCGATCGGAGCACAGCATTGATTGCGGGTTGGCGATAAAGGACGTGGGTTCACCGCTTGCGCGGAACGCTGCCGTATCGTCCTTGATGCGTTTCAAAATGGCGCGCGCGGCTTTCATGGCGGCACCTACGTCATATTCAAAAAACTCCACCTGCGGTTCACGCTTGCGTGGCAGGTAGTCTTCGATGATGCGCTCAACGGTGCGCTGATGCACCGAGCACAGTAGCGCATACGCCCCATACTGCGAGATGTTGGCGCGGCTGGCCGCACCCGTTTTCAGGTCGCGGATGGTGATTGCTTCGCGCACGTCAAACTGACCTGACAGGATGAATCCCCCGCCAATATCGGCTTCTAAGCGGATTTCCACTTCGACAGGCTCAATAACAGGTGCAACCTGCACACGGTAAGAGCGCACCAGCGTTTTTAGCTGAATCTCGGCGCGGTCATAGGTGGGCGTGGTGCCGTCATAGATAATGCCCTCGGTGCGGCTGATTTCATTGAAGGTTTCAAACGCCAGATCCAGCGCGCTGTCTTCACTGCCTATATTTCCATCGTAGATTTTGCTATTCAGTGAATAGGCTGCGGAGGCATGGGTGCTGCTACCGAGTGCCGCACCAATGCCTTGCGGTGTTTCGCGTAGTTCGTATCCAGCCTTTATCAGCTCATCCCATAGAAATTTCGTCGCCGCACGCCGTGGGCAATCCGCATAAGACGGCAAGCCAGAAGAGCGGATGACGGTTTTCTCAATAGTGAGCATAACGCGGCGGCCTCCGTTTCCGTTTCGGCTTTTGCTTCAGGAATCGCGCCTGATGCCAGTTCAGAATTTGCTCACGGGTCACGCCCTTGCAGACTTCAATCACCTGCTGGCAGCGATGGATGTCGAATCGGGCGATATGGCAATCGCGCTTGGCATCCTTGATTTGTAGGACATACGCCAGCCAGTCATAGACCGCGTGGCGGTAACGCTTCTTTATAACCTGATGCAAGCTGTCATCATCATGCCCCCAGAGCGGATCAAGGGCAGCATGTGCGGCAATGCGCCAGCGTTTGGTTTCGGCATTGGCAGGAATGCCAAGCGGTGCACCATCGGGATGCGCGCCGTGCGTGGCGCGGC
>CAZRJZ010000013.1:0-2556 GCA_964600465.1 uncultured Rickettsiales bacterium | reverse complement strand
AGTGCGTGCACCCGTAAAATGGCTTCGGGAACTTCGGGCTTTTGCGCAGAATCATATCCCCGCCGCATTCTGGGCAGATCAGCACCGTGGATGCAGGATATTGCGATTGCAGCGTGGGCTTAAGGGATAGCGTGCTGACTACCATGCGCGCCTCCCTACATCACAGAGCTGATGCGCTGATAAAGTGGCGGCTTCACGGTATGCCTTTGCATCCGCTTCTTTTTCGCGGATCCACGCTTCGAGATCGTCCATCAGGTCATCATGAAACGTGATGCCAGCATTGTTGCCTTTGGCATCCAGCGTGTGCTGATACGTGCCGTAGTAATTAAAGCCGTGCCGCCGCCAACTGTCGCCGTAGTCTTCCAGCTCCTGCATGGCATCGTCATAGGAAGCCAGTGCTTCGCTCTCAATGCGAACCTCGCGCGCGGGTTTACCTGTTATCGGATGGGGAGCTGTTTTTTCCCAAGCGTTAAACCATAGCTCTGGCATGGAGTCCTCCATTGCCATCATCGGAATCGCCGCGAGCAAAATAGGATAGCTCGTGGACGAATTCGCCCTCTGCGATGAGCTTATGTCCTTGCCGCTCAATCCTTATTTCAGGCTCGGCTTCGGGCAGTGGCTCGTCTGGCAATGGTAGGAGGGGTGCTTTGGTATGCACGCTCATGATGGTTTCCGTTTTGGTTTTGGTGGTTGTGGTAGTTTTGGTTGCGCAAGGTGTTACTCTTTTGCATATAGGCATACTTGCAAAATAAAGGAATACCGTCAACAGGAAATCGCTCACGCGTCGCATAAAGCGCCGTGATACAGAATGAAGCAGCTTCTGGAAGGGTTACTGGCGGATCAGTTCAATTTTAGCCGCACGCTTGATTTTCGATTCATGGATTGCTCCATCAATCAGTGAGTGCAGCCGGTAGAATCCCTCACGGTTGCTGCGCTCGATGAGTTTGATGCAGAGCGTTCCATCTTCCAGCTCCACAAAGCAGGTCTGGTCGAGGCAATCTTCCGTCATGCCTTTGTTTGGCTCATGATAATAAAGCACCATGCCGTCCTTCACAAAGGCGCTGATCGTAGGGCCGCGCAGCTCAATGGCTCTGCCGCGCTTGGCATCCATTCCATCGGGTACAGTAATTTTGCGCTGCTCACGCTCATTCAACAGCCAGATCTGATCGCTCGATTTAAGGGATACATAGCCCACCAGCGGAAGCTCGGATCGGGTGTCGGATTTCGCCTCTAAGTGGCTGCGCAATCTCGGCGGAAAGTTAACCTTATGCTTTTCCTTAATTGCTTCCAGCTTCTTGAGGGGCAAGCCTTTTGGCAGTTTATCGTTAAAGAGGCGGCTCAAATCCCCGTCAGAAATACCTGCGCTTTTGGCAACATCGGTGCGGTAGATGCCCTGCGCCAATGAAACGTCGGTGATATATTGTTTACACAGCTTGGCATATTCCGAGATGTCAGCTTTATCGTCTTCCATACGGTAAAGCATATCGGGAGCAAAGCTCGGCTCCAACCCATAGGCTTTATAGAGCATGAACACCATGCGGTCGGACAGCACGCGGCTTTCCGCTTTGCTGGCATCCTTGTAGTTATAGAAGAAGTGGCGCAGCGTATCCTTCCCCACGGGGCGTTGCTTTGTCTTCTCCGCATAGAGATTGCACGCCTCAGTCATCTGGGTGAAGTTGTCACCTGACCGCCGCTGAATTTCCTCCAGCCAGTTTTTTTGCGCGTCCCTTAGTTGCTTGGCAGACATCATACTCTTGTTACTTCCTTGTATGAAGCTCAGGGTGTTTGCATGTTCGCAAACTTTTTTAGCCCTTTGGCTTCCTTCATATTCCTACAGATTACTATAGCTGTTATTCCTTTGCAAGTTTCCTCTTGACCGCTTGTTACTTTGTTTGCATCTTTGCGGATAAATGCAACGAAGTAACAGGGCGGCAACTATGAACGATCTACGCATTCCTAAGAATATCAGTGCCTTGGAGCGCAGGGTGTACGAAATCATCCGCCTGCGCGCCAAGTTCGTCGGTGTCAGTATCAATGAGCTGTGTGCGCGCACAGGCGTTGCTCCTTCTACCTTCTCGCGGTGGGTGAACGGCCATAATAGTGGTCTGATCGCCACCATCGGGCGCATGGATGAAATCCTCACCGAAATGGAGGCTCTGAAATTCCAATCCCTCCAGCAGCGGCTGTCAGCGATTGGCCGCAACCTCGCGGATGTGTGCCTGGAGTTGGACATATCCGCCCTCGATTACGTGCGCTGGGTGAAGCGTGAGCTCGATCCTGACTACGAAAAGCTGGCGCTGTTTGAATCCTTTCTTGAGCGCATCGAAGCCAAGCACAGAAAAGCCTCCCGCCGCAGGAGGAAACCATGAGAAACAAAGAAGAACTACAGGCGCTCATCACTGAAGGCGTGAAGCAATGCCTCAAGCGCGAGGGTTTTGGTGAAACCTACCTGACTCCTGAGCAACTCTGCGAACGCTGGCAGGTGACAATGAAAGCCCTCGAAAAATGGCGGCTTGAGGGCAAACCTCCTGTGTTCATGAAAGTACAGGCCAGCAA
>CAZRJZ010000012.1:3605-12429 GCA_964600465.1 uncultured Rickettsiales bacterium | reverse complement strand
ATTTACCGGCTCACAACATAACCGAAACCGGAGCGGTTCGCTACAAGAAAATTTGTTGGGCCCTAAAGTAAAGCCAACTGCGTGAGCAACGCCTGCACGCCGGTGATTTTTTGCGCCGTAGTATTCCAGTCATGCGCGAAAAATAATTTCTCATCGGGCCGCAATTTCGCACGGGTGGGATTGCGGCCCATAAATGCAAGCAGCTTTTCCGCCGAAAGAATGTATGGCTTGCGGAAAGTAAGCAGCGCCCCCTTCGGACCGGCATCCAACCGCTCCACACCCACAGCGCGGCACATTTGTTTAATGCGCACCACCGCCAGCAAATGCTCCACTTCCTCCGGCATAGGCCCAAAACGGTCAATCAATTCAGCCGCCATCGCATCCAGTTCCTGGGCGTCCTGCAAGTGCGCGGCGCGACGATAGAGCCCCATGCGCAGCTGCAAATCCGCCACGTAAGATTCCGGAATAAGCACGGACATGCTTAAATTAATTTGCGGACTCCAATCGGCAGCCGCATCCGCCGGCGCATCGCCGCCTGAATTTTTAAGCGCCGCCATGGTTTCCGCCAGCATCTGCTGGTAAAGCTCAACACCCACTTCGCGGATATGACCGGACTGTTCTTCACCCACCATATTGCCAAAGCCGCGAATATCCATGTCATGACTGGCAACCGTAAAGCCTGCGCCAAGCGAATCCAGCGTTTGCATCACCTCCAGGCGCCGTGTGGCGTTTTTAGAAAGCAGCTTCCCGGAGGGCAGCAAAAAATAGGCATAAGCACGCTGTTTCCCCCTGCCTACCCTGCCTCGCAATTGATAAAGCTGCGCCAGCCCGAACCGATCGGCTCGATGCACGATAATGGTATTGGCGCCAGGGATATCCAGCCCCGATTCAATAATCGAGGTAGAAAGCAACAGATCATATTTGCCATCATAGAATTCATTCATAATGGTATCCAGATCCGCAGGCGGCATCTGCCCATGCGCAAGCGCTATGTTAATCTCGGGCACCAGCTCGGCGATTTGCCGCTTCAACTCCACCATGCCTTCAATGCGGGGAGTCACGACAAAAATTCGTCCACCACGGTTGCGCTCGCGCAAGATAGCCTCGCGCAGCACCACCGGATCGAACGGCATAACGAAACTGCGCACCGCCAACCGATCGACCGGCGGCGTGGCAATCAAGCTTAAGGAGCGCACCCCGCTTAAGGCCATTTGCAATGTGCGCGGAATAGGCGTGGCGGAAAGCGTGAGCACATGCACGCCATGCTTGAGCTCTTTGAGCCTTTCTTTCTGCGCCACGCCAAAATGCTGCTCCTCATCCACAATCACCAGACCTAAGCGCTGAAACGCAATGCCTTTGGCAAGCAATGCATGCGTTCCCACCACAATGTCCACGCTGCCGTCTTTCAACCCTTCCCGCACCTGACGCTGTTCTTTAGCGGGAATCAGGCGAGAGAGCGAACGCACCGTCACACCAAACCCTTCAAAACGCGCCCGGAAATTCTGGTAATGCTGGCGGGCAAGCAAGGTGGTAGGAGCAATAAGCGCCACTTGCATACCCCCGTTATTCATACCTTCTGGCATATGCTGCAAATGCATAGCCGCATGGGTGGCCACAAAAGCCGCCCTTAACGCCACTTCCGTTTTACCAAAGCCCACATCGCCACAAATCAACCGATCCATAGGGTGCCCGGAGCACAAATCCTCCGTCACCTCATTAATAGAGCGCTCTTGATCCTCGGTTTCCGCATAAGGAAACCGGGCGCAGAACGCCGCATAGCCATTCGATTCAGCCTCCAACGCCGGCGCTGTGGCCAGAGACCGCTCAGCGGCAGTCCGCATGAGCTGCTCCGCCGCAAGCTTGATACGCTCTTTCATGCGCGCCTTACGCGACTGCCAGCTGGCAGCCCCAAGCTTATCGAGCTTTGCATTTTCGTCTTCTGCGCCGTAACGCGTGAGAAGATCGATATTTTCTACCGGCAGGAAAAGCCGGTCATCATCGGCGTAGCTGAGCTTCAAGCAATCATGCGTCGCGCCCATGACTTCCAGGCTCACCAATCCATCGAACCTACCAATGCCGTGCTCACGGTGCACGACCAGTTCACCTTCTAAAAACGGCGCTGCTTCCGCCAGATACGCGTCAGCTTTGCGCTTCTTTGGCCTGCTGCGAATAATGCGCTCACCAAGCAGATCCTGCTCGGTAAGAAGCGCAAAACCTTCCGCCTCAAATCCACGATTAAGCGGCAATACGCATAACCCAAGCGCTTTTCCGGAAACGTTTTTTAATTCCCGGAATTGATCAATCCGAATACAATGCACATCCGCTTGCGCCAGCAACCCGGCAATGCGTTCACGCGAACCTTCAGAAAGACATGCAAGCAACGTAGATTGCTTATTGTTGCGCTTTCCGGCGGCAAACTCTTTTAACTGCGCAAACGGATTAGCCGCAGGATCGCGCCGCAGCGCCGCCAAGGAAACTCCGGCTTTAATCCCGTAAGAAGCCGCTTGCCCGTCTTCAAACCCCTGCATTCGCGCTACGGGCAGTTTTTCCAATTGTTCTATCCATGCCTGCTCCATAACGTAGAGATAATCCGGCGGGAGCGGCAAGTAGAGCGCATCACTCATGGTTTTAATTCTGGACGCCGCCACACGCGCTTCATAATAATCCCGAATGGCGGCGTGCCGGTCGACAATCACCTGCTCCACTTGTAGATCCACCGTCATCGCAGCGTTTGGCACGTAGTCAAACAACGTATCCATGCGCTCATAAAAGAGCGGCATCCAATGCTCCATGCCCACATACTTCACCGACTCTGAAATCGCATGGTAAAGCGCATCTTCCTTACGCACTGCGCCAAAGCACTCCCGGTAACGCGTACGAAAAGATTCAATGCGTTCTTCATTAAGCATCACTTCGCTCATAGGATGCAAGTCAAGACGCTCCAGAGAGCCGGCGCTCCGCTGCGTCATGGGATCAAAACGGCGAATGGTTTCTATATCATCGCCAAATAAATCAAGCCGTATACCGTCCGTGTAGCCTGATGGAACGATGTCGATGATATTCCCGCGCAACGCATATTCGCCTGTCTCCATGGCCTTGCCCACGCGCACATACCCGTTGCGGGTAAAAAATTGCAGCAATGCCTCGCGCTGCACCGGCTTTCCGGATTGCAGATCCAAACAGGCCGCTTTAATCGCCTGCGCCGGAGGGAGTTTCTGCGTAATGGCGCCAGCAGTGGTAACGACCACCCGGTGCCGAGAAGACGAGCGGGAAAGCATTTCCCGTAAAGCCCGCATACGTTCGGCCACCACTTGCGGATGCGGAGATACCCGATCATAAGGCAGGCAATCCCAGCCGCAAAAATAGATCACTTGTGCATCGGGTATAAAAAATGGCAGCACTTCCGCCAGGACTTTCGCATCACGGTCTGTAGCTGCCACGTGGATGAGCGAGGTCGCTTCGCGCAGAAAATCCGCTTCGCTGAGCAGCCGGGAAAGAGCGTAGGCCTGCGCCCCTTCCGGCACGCTTATCGCGTAATGGCTCTTCATGGCATTCACCTTCCATGCCGTTTTCATGCCTGCACCGGCATACACGCCAGCAAATAGGCAATAAGGGCGCGATACACCTCCGGCGGCGGCGCATACCCCATCAGCCAGTCCATGATATGCGCGTCATCTTCCTCTAAAAGCTGCCCGTAAACCCGCAGTTCTTCCGCAGAAAGCGCAGGCAGCTTTTCTTCGACAAAACGGGCAAAAACAATATCCGTTTCCTTACAGCCACGGTGGGCGCTACGGTAATATATCTTCTTAAGGCTGGCCTCAAATTGCCAAATATTAACCATTTATTTATTCCTTATGCGATAACAATAAGATCGGTGGCATATACGAAAAAAACATAAATATCCTCATAAAGAATGCAAGCATGTTCCTTGGTTACCGCAGCAATGACCCCGTTATCACCATCTGCCAGGACAATGCGCAGCGCTCATGCATTATTACCGAGATAAATCAGCAGGCTGAGGAGTTTCTTGGCTATACCGCCACCACTATGCAAGGCATGACGCTGGCATCGCTACTACCGGAACGTATCCGTGCTTTACTACAAGAGTACGTTGAATATGAAACCGAGGGCAATGATGTAAGCGCGGTGCTTGGAAAAGTGCAAAGTTTCTGCATGCTGGACAAAGAAGGCAACGAAATGGCGTTTCGCCTTAAAGTATTGCGCTCACCATCCCTGGATGGCAAAGATTATTTCAAGCTTATTTTACAAAACGGCCAGGGAAATCGGCGCTCGGAAGCGTTCCGCTCCATTTTGCGCGAGAATTTCAAAGGCCATGAGGTGCTGGATGCCTCCACGGGGCTTCCCGATCGTTATTCCCTTACCAAAGACATTGATCTGGCGTTATTCTATGTCCACAAAGGCGACCTCACCGCCTCACTGGCGGTACTGGATCTGGATAAATATCAGGAAATTATGGAAAAATATGGCGAACAGACCGTGCTGGACATGCTGAAACATATCGCGGCAATTGCAAAGCAAAACCTCCGCCCTGATGATACCATCGGCTGCCTGCTGCCACGCCGCATAGGACTTATTTTGCTGGACACCAATCTGGAATCCGCCCGCATGGTGCTGAACCGCTTGCGCTGGCTTATCGCGGCCAATCCGTTTACGCTTCCGGATAAAACCACGCAAGCGCTTACGGTGAGCATTGCCTTCGCACCACTGGGCGGAAGACCGAATGATAAAGAAGTGATTGAGGATGCGGAGGTATTCTTAAATCGCCTTCAACCATTAGGCAACGGTCTGCACGAAGTACCGGAAATGTCAATCCGCCAGGGGGGTGAGCGCCGGAAGATCAGAATTCCCATCTCGCCGGACCGCCGCAAAGCGAGCAGGCGAAAACAAGACGGCGCTTAAGAGCGCAGGGACTAACTCGCTTTTTCCAGACGCTCTTCTTCCTTAGCCAGCCCCAGCATTTTCAATTTTCGGTGCAAAGCGGAACGTTCCATGCCTACAAAAGCAGAGGTTTTAGAAATATTCCCGCCAAAACGCGCAATCTGCGCCGCCAGATACTGCCTTTCAAAAAGTTCTCGGGCTTCGCGTAAATCAAGCGCCATAATATCCGCGTTCACGCTGGGGCGCTCCATAACCGGATTGGAATATAAAATCTCCTGCGGCAACATCGACGCGCCGACCGGCGTGGAAGCATCTCCCACCGCCATAATGGAAAGCCACTCCATCATATTTTTTAATTCACTTAGATTGCCGGGCCACACATAGGCTTGCAGCGCAGCAATAGCATCCTGACCGAGTTCACGCATCGGCGTGCCGGCCATAACGGCGGCCCTTTTAAGAAAATATTCGCACAATGCCGGAATGTCTTCGCTGCGTTCACGCAAACGCGACATGCGAATAGGCACGACATTAAGGCGGTAATAGAGATCTTCGCGCAAGGCTCCGCAGGCAATTTCTTCCAATAAATCCCTGCTGCTTGCAGCAATAACCCGCACATCTACCTCCACACGGCGAGTGCCTTTTAAACGCGTAAATGCGCCTTCTTGCAAAATACGCAGCAACTTTCCTTGAATCTCGAGCGGCAGATCGGCCAATTCATCGATAAATAACGTCCCGCCATGGGCACGCTCGAACAGCCCTAATTTCTCGACCATTCCGTTTTGCCTGCCATCTTCCATGCCCAGCAACTCTTCCTCCAGGCGATCCACAGGAATACCTGATGCAACAAAGCAAACAAACGGCTGCGCCGCCCGGGGAGAATGAGCATGAATCTGCCGCGCCACCATTTCTTTTCCCGTCCCCGCCGCACCGGTAATTAAAACACGGCTGGTGGTGGAGGCAACTTTCTGCACGGCCTGCCGAACCTGCACCATAGCACTTGATTGACCGATGAGATTCAACTCAAAACTACCGCGCTCTTTAAGCTCCGCGTTTTCAGACTTTAGCCTCGCCATTTCAAGCGCTTTGGCCACCGTCATTAAAAGCCGGTCTTCTTTAAACGGCTTCTCCACGTAATCATAGGCGCCGGCGCGAATCGCGCTAACGGCGGTTTCAATATTGCCATGACCGCTGATCATCACCACCGGCACATGGGGGTATTTCTTATGCGCGATTTCCAGGATGCCAAGCCCGTCCAGCTCGCTTCCTTGCAACCAGATGTCCAAAATCAATAAGGCAGGCACGCGTTCCGCAATGGCGCGCAATGCGGCATCGCTGCTTTCCGCCGTGCGCGGCGCATAGCCATGGTCGCGCAGGATATCTGCAACCAGATCACGAATATCGGCTTCATCGTCTACAATCAGTATGTCAGTGGCCATAATCAACGCATTTATAATGGGTTCGTTATATCAGATTGCGGCAAAAAGAAAAGCCTCACCTCAGCCCCTCCAATGGATTGATTTGAAATCGTTATTTCGCCGTTATGGTCTTCAACAATTTTTCTGGCAATGGCAAGTCCCAAGCCGCTGCCCTTGGCGCGCGTGGTGACATAAGGTTCCATCAGGCGATCGATCTGGTCGGGTGGAAAACCGGGGCCATTATCCCGCACAATTAATTCAATCCCGCCCCTTGCAAGCGCAAGCTTGATATGAATGCGGGGATTTTCATGTTCTCTCACCTGCGCCTCCAGCGCTTCCGCTGCATTCTTGAGCAGGTTGGTCAGCACTTGAGTGAGTTGCCGTTCATCGCACGATAATGGTACGGCTCTTGGCGGAAGATCCATTTCATAACTGATGGTAGAATGCGCCACCTGCTCTGAAAATGCAACTTTACGAATAATTGACGCCAGATCTTCTTCCTTAAATACGGGATTGGGCATCCGCGCAAAGCTTACAAACTCATCCACCATACGCCCAATATCGGAAACATGCTTACCAATGGTGTCGGTATACCGGCTAAATGTTTCCGCTTCCTCCGGGTCAATAAATTTCAAGTATTTGCGTTTTAACCGCTCCGCCGCCAGCGCAATAGGGGTCAGCGGATTTTTAATTTCATGCGCCACCCTGCGCGCCACATCCGACCAGGCAGCATGACGCTGAGCGGAGACAAGCAAGGTAATATCATCGAACGTAACGATATAACCCTGCACACCTTCCGCCCCATTCTCCGCGCTCACATTCGCATGCAAGGTACGCGCCCGTTCGCCTGTCCCAATCGTCAGCGTGCCTCTGGCCGAGGCGCCGTGATCCGCATTGGCTTGCGCAAGCAACACGGCAATGCCTGGCAGTAGATTATCGGCATGAACGCCATGCAAATTTTCCACGCCATTTTTCTTTAATACCGCTTCGGCAGAACGGTTCGCCAGTGTAATTTCTCCTTCTTTGTTGAGCGCCATCACCCCGGCGGACACCCCTTCCAACACCGCCTCGGTAAACCGTCTACGATCATCTAAGCGGCGGTTAACTTCAATCAGCTGGGTACGCTGCACGGAAAGCTGTTCCCCCATTCGGTTAAAAGCGCGGCTTAAACTACTGATTTCATCGTCCTCATCGCCCACATCCACGCGCACGTCATAGTCGCCGCTTTTAATGCGTCCTGCCGCAACCACTAACCTGGAAATCGGCGTCACCAGCCGCATGGCAAATTGCATACCGTGCCAGATGGCTGCAAGCAGCAGCAGCATCGTGAAGGAAACGAACAGCAGCGAAAATGTTATCTGCAGGCGCTTTAAATTTCCTTGCAGGTTTTTGTATTGATACACCGCGCCTTGCGTTTTTTCCATGTGGCTTAGCACCTGCGCGTCAATCAGCCTTCCGATCAGCAAGAACGTGTCATCCATTCCCGGAAGCTCGGTAAGCGCACGGATTTTATCATCGTCATTTTCAAGGAGCACCACTTCGCCATTGCGCGCGCGTTCCACAGACGCCAGCGGCAAGCTCTCAAACGCCGCTGCAAACGTAAACCGCCCTTGCGCGATAATACGGTTATGCTGAAACACAATCACTTCCGAAAGCGAGCGCACGGAGGCTTGCGCGGATACAAAACGGTTAAACTCCACCGGGTCGGAGAGCGCCAGGCTCGCGGCGCGGCCAATCTCGCTGGCCATGGAGAGCGATTCGGCGCGTATATTTTCCTTATGCTCACTCAAATATGCCTCCGCTACGGCAAGCGACTCGGTAACGGCGGTCTTCACGCGGTCATTGAACCAGGCTTGAACACCCAGGCTGAAAAACACAATGGAGAAAATCGTCACCAGCAATGTGGGCAGGATCACGATAATGCTGAACGTAGCAATCACACGGCGCTGCAGACGTGAACCGGCAATACCACGCCGGATCGCTTTCCATAAAAAAACAATTCTGCGGCCAATGATTGCAGATAATGCGCCAAGCAGCCCTAAATTCACCAGAAGCAAACCCCACACCGTGGTAGGGTTGGGGCCAAGCGGACTGGCTTTATGGGTCATGCTGATATAGGTTGCCATGGCCACAACAATAAATGCCAGCATCAGCAGTACCGCAAAATTGCGTCCCAGCCAGCTGCGCTTTATCTGATGGCGGAATTGGTGCAAGGCGCGGCTATTCACTTACCTCTCCCTTGGCCATGATGCCCAATTCCTTTATGCGTTTGCGTAACGTGTTTCGATTAATACCAAGCAACTCCGCCGCACGCAATTGATTGCCATTACTTGCCGCCAGCGCGCATGCAATCAAAGGCCGCTCCATCAGCGGCATAATGCGCTCATACAGTCCATTGGGCGGCAACGCGCCTTCATGGGCCTTGAAATAGGCTTCCAGATATTCCCTGATCTGCTGCTCTAGCGTTTTATTTTTTTGCCCTTTGGACGCAGAACTGAAGATATCGGTAT
>CAZRJZ010000012.1:0-3595 GCA_964600465.1 uncultured Rickettsiales bacterium | reverse complement strand
GTATGTCTGGCAAGCGCCTCGGCATCAATCACCGGCGCGAGCGTGAGCGTGCAAAGCCGGTAAATAATATTTTCCATCTCGCGGATATTTCCTGGCCAGGCGTAGGACTGCAATTTCTCCAGTGCATCTTCGGAGAGAGTTTTGCCACTTCCAATCCCCCGCGCATCCGCACGCCGTAAAAAATGCGCCGCTAACTCCGCAATATCGTCTTTGCGCTCACGCAAGGGAGGAAGCTGCACCGGCACCACATTCAGGCGGTAAAACAAATCTTCCCGAAAATGCCCCTTGCGCACCAGCTCCAGCATATTGCGGTGCGTGGCGCAAATAATGCGCACATTGGTTTTCCATCCACGCGTGCTACCCACCGGCACATATTCGCCTTCCTGAAGCACGCGCAATAACTTACTTTGCACCTCCAGCGGCATGTCGCCAATTTCATCGAGCAACAACGTGCCGCCTTCGGCCTGCTCAAACCGGCCTGTTTTACGGGCGTTAGCGCCTGTAAATGCGCCTTTTTCATGCCCAAACAACTCGCTTTCTGCCAAATCTTTCGGAATTGCCGCCATATTGACGGCAACAAACGGCCTTTTGGCGCGTGGGCCAAGCTCATGAATGGCGCGCGCCACCAATTCTTTTCCCGTTCCCGATTCACCTGTGATCATCACGGTTAAATCCACGCCCACCACACGCGCCAGCGTCCGATACAACGCCTGCATGGAAGCGGATCTGCCAATCAGCGAGGCAGATTTTTCGGGCATCTTCTCCAGCAGCGGTTGCAAATCCGCGTTTGACGGCGATGCCGCCGGAACCATGAGCGCGCGCGTAATACACGCCAGAAAATCGTCCAGATCAAACGGCTTTGGGAAGTACTCAAATACGCCTGCATCGTTGGCCTGCACTGCGGTTGCGAGTGTGTTACGGGCGCTGATCACAATCACCGGCAACTCCGGCCTGCGCGCACGGATACGCTGCAGCCAGTCAAAACTGTTAGCGGTTTCTCCGCCAAACGGCATCATCACGTCGGTTACTACAGCGTCTCCTTTTCCCTCCTCTACCCAACGCAGCAGGGTTTTTCCGTCGTCAGTGCATAAAGGCGCATACCCTTTCCGCTTTACCGCACGCTCAAGCACGGCGCGGATAGAGGCATCATCATCGGCGATTAAAACAACCTGCTGGGTCATACGTTTCTCACCAACGGCAGCACCACACGAAAGCATGCGCCACTTCCCTGACCTCCTGGAAGCGCCTCAATCATACCGCCTAAACCAGTAACCAGGTGCGCCGCTATAGCCAGCCCAAGCCCCCTGCCCTGCCCGGCATGCGTGGAGGAAAAAGGCTCAAATAAACTTGCCCGGATTACATCTGGAATGCCCGGCCCGTTATCAGTTATTTCCACCACGGCATATTTGGCGGAATCATAACAAAGATGGGTTTTAAGCCCGATCATCGGCGCTGGATGCTCCATCAACGCCTCGGTTGCATTTTTCAAAAGGTTAAGAAAAATCTGAATAAGCGCGGAACGCTCCGCCATGATCATGGGCAAGGAAGGATCGAACTGTTCTTCTATGTGCAATTCTTGCCGGGGTTTTTCTTTCTGCGCCAACGTGCAGGCGTAGCGCAGCGCCTCATGCACGTTAAGCGGTTGCGCATGCGCCTGAATATCGCCGCTTAAATATTCCACACGCTCGACCATATCCCGAATACGGTCCACTTCCGCGCAAATCAGCTGAGATAGCATTATGCCCTCTTCCCCCGCGTCCATTCCAAGCAGCTGCGCCGCACCGCGGATACCGGCGAGAGGATTTTTAATCTCGTGCCCAAGCATGGCCGCCATCAATGACGACGCAGCGGTGATGCGCTCACGCGCTTCTTCTTCAGCGCGCATTTCACTCTGGCTGAATGGCTCGAGCAGGAGCAATACGTCGTCTCCGGCATATAGCTGCGCCGTAGCGTGCACCGAAACCTGCTTGCCGCCCCCCTCTAATATCAACCGATGCTCACGTACGCGCCCCCGGGTCTGCCGGGTACGCGCTATCAGCGGCAGCGCTTTAGCCAGATACGGGACCTCGGCAATTTTTTTCCCCATCACGCGGCGGACGCTAGCGCCAATCAATTCTTCCGCCGCCGGATTAATAAAAAGAATATCTCCTTGCGGACCGAGCGCAAGCAACGCAAAGGGCAATGCCTCAATGACAGCAAGCAAAGTATGGTCACCACCCTCAGGCAGCAATGGCAACGGAATCTGCACCTGACAATTCCTGCAATTGCGCATACTCAGCGGCGGCTTCATAAAAAGCCCTTATTTCCTGCTTTACCGCCTCTGTATCGGCGAGCCGGTTCACGCGGTTCCTAAAAGCTGCCGCGTGCATCATGCCGTTGGCGTACCAGCCGATATGTTTACGCGCAATCATTGCACCCTGCTGATGGCCATAATGAACAAGCATGTCTTCATAATGCTCTAATACCACTGCAAGTTGCTCTTGTATGGAAGGCGGAGTTTTTTTCTCGCCGGTTTTTAAATAATGGCACACCTGCCCTGGAAACCATGGCCGCCCATAAGCCCCACGGCCAATCATCACCCCATTCGCACCGGAAAGCGCCATCGCCTTATCGACATCCTGAAAATTGGTAATGTCCCCATTGGCCACTACCGGCAATTTCACTGCTTCCTTTACACGGGCGATAAATGCCCAATCCGCCGAACCGCTATACATTTGCGCACGCGTGCGGCCATGCACAGTCAGCATTTTTATACCGCAATCTTCCGCAATTCTGGCAATGCGCGGCGCATTGAGGCTTTGGCTATCCCACCCCATGCGCATCTTTAAGGTTACCGGAATTTTTACCGCCTTTACGGTAGCTTCCAGAATTTTTGCCGCCAATGGCTCGTCTTTCATCAGGGCAGATCCCGCGTAGGAATTCACCGCCACTTTTTTCACCGGACAGCCGAAGTTAATGTCAATTAAGGTTGCGCCGCGCGCTTCATTCAACTTTGCCGCCTCCGCCATGACTTCCGGCTCGCAGCCCGCAAGCTGCACAGCAAACGGATATTCTTCCGGCGAGAAGCTGGCCATGCGGAGTGTGTCTTTTTTCTCCAGCACCATAGCGCGTGACGCAATCATCTCTGATACCACCATGCCCACGCCAAAGCGTTTCACCAACCGCCTGAACGGCAGATCGGACACGCCGGTCATAGGAGCCAGAATCACGGGATCCTGCAAGCTTATGGAGTCAATCGTGATAGTCATGACCGAAGTTTTAGCGGCAATTAACGAAAATTGCCATAGAATAGAGAAGGAATCCAAAACAAAAACCCCCGCCAGAATCAAATCCAGCAGGGGTTTTTTGTATCCGTAAAGAGAGCATCTAAGCGCAGACGGCGCGAGTTGGATGTAAGTGACAGGAGCCAGAAATCAGAAGCCAGAAACCAGAAACCAAAAAAGGTTTCCGCTCCGACTTCGTGAACCCATCCCCATGGCCATTTCTGGCTTCCGGTTTCTGGATTCTGGATTCTGGTTCCTGATCCTTAGAAAGGAGGTAATCCAGCCGCAGGTTCCCCTACGGCTACCTTGTTACGACTTCACCCCAGTCACTG
>CAZRJZ010000011.1:6722-12836 GCA_964600465.1 uncultured Rickettsiales bacterium | reverse complement strand
TTCGGGACTATTACAAGCCATCCTTGCCAAAGATACCAGCGCATTTTCCCGCATCAGCGGAATCGGACCTAAATTAGCTGAGCGAATCGTGATAGAGCTAAAGGAAAAAGCACTAAAACTCCCCGTAGAAGGCAGCATTGCACCGAGTCCGGTCAGTGCTTCTTCCACATCCAGACGCGCTCCCCCCGTCAGCGTAAACGCCCAGGAAGACACAATATCCGCCCTCGTTAATTTAGGCTTTAGCCGCAACGATGCTTACGGAGCATTATTGCGCGCCAAAGAATCGGCAGCCCCAGAAGCCACCACGGATCAGCTCATTCGTTTGAGCTTGCAGGAACTGGCGCGCTGATGGAAGCTTCCGCCCTCACCACGCCGCACGCGCGCGAAGAAGACAGCCAGGGCACGGCGCTACGTCCCTTAACGCTGCAAGACTTCGTGGGCCAGAAAGAAGTGCGCGAAAATCTGCACGTGTTCATTAACGCAGCCAAATCCCGTGAGGAACAGCTGGATCATACGCTTTTCTACGGTCCACCAGGGCTTGGAAAAACCACGCTGGCGCAAATCATCTCCAAGGAGCTCGGCGTGGGGTTCCGGCCAACCACGGGGCCAATTCTCACCAAGCCCGGCGATCTTGCCGCTATCCTAACCAGCCTGCAAACGCATGACGTCTTGTTTATCGACGAAATTCACCGCTTAAACGCCAGCGTTGAAGAAATGCTCTACACCGCCATGGAGGACTTTAAACTCGACCTCGTAATCGGCGAAGGCCCGGCGGCGCGCAGCATACGCATCGACCTTCCGCGCTTTACGCTGGTAGGCGCCACCACACGGCTGGGACTTCTTACGGGGCCTTTGCGCGACCGTTTCGGCATTCCGTTGCGCTTGCGCTTCTATCCGGTGGAAGATTTGCAGAAAGTAATCACGCGTGGCTCCACGCTGCTTAACATTGCCATTACAGAAGACGGCGCACATGAAATTGCCAAGCGCTCACGCGGCACGCCCCGCATTGCCATTCGACTGCTGCGAAGGGTGCGTGATTTCGCCCATGCAACCGGCAAAGATGCCATCGATCAACAACTCGCGGATTCTTCCCTGCACCGGCTGGAGGTGGACCAACTCGGCCTAGATAGCGCGGACCGGCGCTATTTGCGCTACATCGCCGATCATTACGCCGGCGGCCCGGTAGGGATTGACACCATTGCCGCCGGTCTATCGGAGCAACGCGATGTACTGGAGGAAGTGATTGAACCGTTTTTGCTGCAAACCGGCTTTCTGCAACGCACCCCCAGGGGACGGATGCTGACTTCGGGGGCATTCACCCACCTTGGCCTTAAACTTCCGCGCTTGTTCCAGCAACAAGAACGGCTTTCGTTTAATGAGGAGCAAGAAGCCTGAATCCGCCCCAACGGCTCACTTTTATATGTTATATATCTCAAAATTATGCCTAAGCGGCCCGTGCCCCGCGCCGAAACCCGGCGCATGCGCAATGGCTTCATGCACGTAAGCTTGCGCTGACTCAATACTCTCCATGACTGATTTTCCTTGCGCAATAAACGTGGCAATAGCCGACGCCAGAGCGCAGCCCGTGCCGTGCGTATGGCGTGAGTGGATACGTGGGGTAGAAAACCTATGGAGAGCTTCAGGCGTAACAAGCAGATTGCAGATGCTGCTTGCTTCTTCCCGGAAATGCCCACCCTTCACCAAGACCGCTTTGCAGCCATAATCCAGAATACGCCTGCCCACCTCCGCCATATCCTCTACGCTCTGAATGCGGATATCCGCCAATAACTCCGCTTCAGGAATATTAGGGGTTACGAGCGTGGCCAACGGAAACAGCTTTTCCTTCAGCGCTGCAACGGCCGATGCCTCGAGCAACGGCGCGCCGCCTTTTGCCACCATCACCGGATCGACGATGAGAGGAATCAATGGAATGCCGAATGCTGAATGCTGAATGCTGGCTGCTACCGCCTCGATCACTCCGGCATGACTGAGCATTCCGGTTTTAATCACATCCGCGCCGATATCTTCAAGCACTGCACGGATCTGCTGCGCCACGAATTCCGGCGGTACGGAATGAATGCCATACACGCCGGTGGTGTTTTGCGCGGTAAGCGCCGTAATTGCCGTAGCGGCGAATCCGCCCAGGCAGGTGACCGTTTTAATGTCGCCCTGAATCCCCGCCCCGCCACCGGAGTCAGAGCCTGCAATAATCAGCACCCTACCCAATGTGACGGGCATTTTACGCAACTTCTCCAACTGCGTTGCAGATTTCTTCGACAAGCTGCATAATTTGCGCCGGATCCTCCCCTTCCGCCATCACGCGAATCAGTTTTTCCGTACCCGATGGGCGCACAAAGACGCGACCCGAGTTCCCAAGCGTTTTTTCCGCCGCTGCAATGGCCTCTTGCACCGGCTGGCGGTTGAGCGGATTTTCACCCCGGTAACGCACATTCTTGAGCAGTTGCGGCAGAGGCATAAATTTTTTGCCTGCACTGCTTAACGGCTTGCCTGACTCAATCATTACCGCCAGCACTTGCAAAGCCGCCATCAGCCCATCTCCGGTGGTGGCGTAGTCGGAAAGCACCATATGGCCCGATTGCTCACCCCCCACATTGAATCCGTTTGTGCGCATATGCTCCACCACATAGCGATCCCCTACCTTGGTGCGCGCCAATGTCAGGCCAAGACCTGCAAAAAAGCGCTCGAGGCCCATATTCGACATTTGCGTCGCCACCACGCCGCCGCCTTTTAGCATCCCGCGCGCATGCCAATATTCCCCGATCATCGCCATGATCTGGTCACCGTCCAGCACTTCGCCTTTTTCATCGCAGATAATCACGCGGTCCGCGTCGCCATCAAGCGCGATGCCTAAATGCGCGTTATGCTCGCGTACCGCTTCGCACATGAGTTGCGGATAGGTAGATCCACATTTTTCATTGATATTATACCCATTCGGCTCCACGCCAAGCGGGATAACATGAGCGCCAAGCTCGCTTAAAATGAGCGGCCCTACCTGATACGCGGCGCCATGCGCGCAATCGAGCGCAATTTTCAACCCATCCAGGGTAAGGGCTTTAGGAAAGGTGGATTTGGCAAACTCGATATACCGGCCACGCGCATCATCCAACCGCCGCGCCCGGCCCAGGGCCTCCGGCGCCGCAAGCGATATTTCTTTGCCTTCCGAGGAAGCATCGATCATGCGCTCGATTTCCGCTTCCACCGTATCGGAGAGCTTATAGCCATCCGGCCCGAAAAGCTTAATGCCATTGTCCAGGTAAGGATTATGCGAGGCCGATACCATAACCCCTAGATCCGCACGCATGGATTTCACCAGCATGGCTACCGCTGGTGTGGGAAGCGGCCCTACCAGCACCACATCCATTCCCGCAGCAATAAATCCCGCCGTTAATGCCGGCTCCACCATATAGCCGGAAAGGCGCGTATCCTTGGCAATCACCACGCGGTGCCGGTGCTGCCCTTGCGTAAAATACTTCCCGGCCGCCATGCCTAAATGCAGCGCAATCTCTGCGGTCATGGGAAATTGATTGGCCGTACCGCGAATACCGTCAGTCCCGAAGAGCTTCATAAGATTCACGCTTTTCCTTGTGGTTAACGCAGAAACACCTATCCATTTGGCAAGCGAAAAGTGGGCATATTCCGCCCTGTCCGCCTTGGCTGCGTATGTAGGCCACGCTAGGCAGAAACATCCGAACCTGCCTCTTCTGATTCCAGTTTCCGGCGCGAGGGCAAGGAGGATTTCACCGCCGCGGCCCGGCTTGACGGCTCATCCGGCCGGGAGATGGTTTCTCCTCGCAAGAGGGCGCTGATTTCATCGCCGGACAAGGTCTCAAACTCTAACAGCGCTTTAGCGATAATATGCAGCTGCTCGATATTTTCGGTAAGGATTTTATGCGCCCTAGCATGCGCTTCCTCGACGATACGCTTCACTTCGCTGTCAATTAAGTTAGCCGTCTGACTTGATATCTTGCCGCTTTGCTGACCCATGCTATATCCCAGAAAAACCTCTTGCTGATCAGACCCATAATGCAACGGCCCGATCGCATCACTCATGCCCCATTCCATCACCATTGCCCGCGACAAACGGGTGGCATACTGGATATCGGAGGAGGCGCCGGAAGAGACTTTATCATAGCCAAAGATAATTTCCTCCGCGACACGCCCCCCCATGGAAACCGCCAAATCGGCATACATTTTTTCGCGCAGATAAGAGAGTTTGTCTGCTTCCGGCAAGCGCATCACCATCCCCAGCGCACGGCCACGCGGAATAATCGTGGCCTTATGGATGGGATCGGAAGCAGGCGAGTGTATCGACACCAGCGCATGCCCTCCCTCATGGTAGGCGGTCATTTTCTTCTCTTCCTCGCTCATCACCATGGATTTTCGCTCAACCCCCATCATCACCTTATCTTTTGCCGCTTCCAGCTCCTTCATGGTCACGACTTTTTTCCCCCGGCGTGCGGCCAACAACGCCGCCTCATTCACCAGATTCGCCAGATCCGCACCTGAAAAACCGGGCGTACCGCGCGCGATGATGCGCGAGTCCACATCGGGCGCCTTAGGCACTTTTTTCAAATGCACGTCAAGTATCTTCGATCTTCCGTTAATATCCGGGTTAGGCACCACAATCTGCCGATCAAAACGGCCTGGCCTGAGCAGCGCCGGATCCAGCACGTCGGGCCGATTGGTTGCCGCAATGATAATGACGCTCTCATTGGCTTCAAATCCGTCCATTTCCACCAGCAATTGATTGAGTGTCTGCTCCCGCTCATCATTGCCCCCGCCAAGACCCGCGCCGCGATGCCGCCCTACCGCATCAATCTCGTCGATAAAAATAATGCAAGGCGCATGTCTTTTTCCTTCCGCAAACATGTCGCGCACCCGGCTCGCGCCCACGCCTACAAACATTTCCACAAAATCAGACCCTGAGATGGTAAAAAACGGCACCCCCGCCTCCCCCGCGATGGCGCGCGCCAATAATGTTTTACCCGTCCCAGGAGGCCCCACGAGTAAGCAGCCACGCGGAATTTTTCCGCCAAGGCGCTGAAATTTCTGTGGGTCTTTTAAGAAATCCACCAGCTCTTGAAGCTCGTCCTTGGCCTCATCAATACCTGCCACATCCCCAAACGTCACCACGCCTGTTTTTTGACTGAGCATACGCGCGCGGGAACGCCCGAACCCCATGGCTCCACCACGTCCGCCCCCTTGCATTTGACGAATAAAGAAATAGTAGATCACAAAAAATATCACTACCGGCAATATCCAAGAGAGCAGATTTCCCACAAAGGTTTCCACTCTCCCCTCTTCGTTTTGCACGTTAATCCGCACGCCCTTGCTGTTAAGACGATCTACCAGCTGCGGATACTCCGGCGCTTCGGTGACAAACGTCCCGTTATCGGAAAGGCGGCCTGACAGGAGCGTGCCGCCCGTGGGGAGCGAATGGATGTTGACATCCGTCACCTGGCCGTTATCGAGCTTGCTTAGAAAGTCCGAAAATGCGAACCGGGCATAGCCGCTGCGGCCTGCCCCGTCTTGGAACACCATAAACACGGCCACTAAAATCATTCCGATTACTAAAAGAATCGTCAGGTTACGCGAAAAATTAGGCATGAGACAAACAGCTCCTTGTAATCAAGCGGCGATAGTATAAGAAAACGCGAAACCGGCAAGCGCTTTCGGCGGTAAAAACTGCGCGGCGCACTCAACTTTCGCCTCCACACCCCGGGCAGTTGTTAGGCCTATATGGGGAACAGCCAGCAACTCTTCAAGACGCCAAAGCGCCGGTAAGGCGGATAGGAACGCGTGCGGGAGCTTGCCGGCCCCATGGAGTTGCTTACGCACGGCGCTGGCTTTTTTGGCGCTCAGCGCGCCTACCCGGTAATGAGGGCCATTTTCTGCATTTTTCAGAAAAAAGCGAAATCGTCCATCCCATACCAGCATTTGCCCCGGCCGAATCAGCACGGGAGCGTGTACCCTTGCCGCTTCTCTGAAGACACTAAGCGGCGGGTTTTTATCGGCGGCATTCTTGCCCTGCTTCAGTGCGCAACCATGCAGGGTCGCGCCCTTAAAAGGAGTTTGCAATAGGGCCTCGTGCAA
>CAZRJZ010000011.1:0-6712 GCA_964600465.1 uncultured Rickettsiales bacterium | reverse complement strand
CGCGGCGGCATAGGCTGTCCGCTGACCACACAAAGCAGATTGGCAAGTAAGCGTAAGCGAATCTCTTCAGGCTGCTTACGCCACAACTCCCAATCCAGCGCAGCGTAACCTTCCCGGTACAGCCGCACGCAACCAACCCCTGCTCGGGCCACACGCCATTCCAAAAGACGCCTCGCCTTTCCGGCGTGCAAGGCAGCGTCCGCAAGCCTGCGCCTCATTTCCTGACCGCCGTTTTCTTCCATGAAGGCGCGCAGCCGATTACGCGCATAGACAGGTTTGGCGTTGCTAATATCGTCAATCCATGGCTGATTCCGTTGGTTTAAGTACTGCACGAGCGCCTGCTTTGGACAGGCGAGCAGAGGACGCAAAATCTGCACCGATTCCGTAAAACGCCGGGCAGGTATCGCGCTGAGGCCATCGGCGCCGCTGCCACGCGCCAGACGAAGCAGAAATGTTTCCGCCTGATCGTCCTGGTGATGGGCGGTAAGAAGATGCAACACGCCGTTTTTCCGGCAATATTGTTCCATCATCGCATAACGCATCTCGCGGGCGCTTTGCTGTGTATTGCCTTGCAATGGCCTGGCAAGCTCTAAAATCCGATGCGCGATTCCCCGCACCCGCATCCACGCTGCCACCTGTAAGGCCTCCGCCGCAGATTCGGCGCGCAAACCATGATCCACCGTCAGCGCGATAACCGCGCCATTGCGTTGCTTCGCCCAGGCGTCGGCCATTAATGCGAGCGCCATGCTATCAGCGCCCCCCGATACAGCAACGGCCAGAAGAGGCGCTCGCTCAAAAGCGCCGCAATGCCGCATCAGAAGCGCAAATGCTTCCGGAGTTATTTGCATCCTATGCGTGTACGCTCGTTTTCCGCTTTTTTAAGCAGCGCGCTGGAGGAATTTTTAAATCGCGCCAGCACTTGCTCAAGCACAGTGCAGGCATCCGTATCGCGCTTCATGGCGCTCAAGGTCATGGCGAGTTTCAGCAGATTATCCGCCGCTTTCGGACCGCTTGGCAATATCTCGAAACCACGCCGGAAACGGTCGGCTGCCTGCGGGTAATCACGCTTAATGTAAGAGGTTTCTCCTAACCAGTAATAGGCGTTACCAATGAGCGGATCATTGGGGAACTTTTCAATGAATAGTTTAAACTGCTTCGCCGCATCGTCATACCGCGTTTGGTTAAGAAGGCGAAAAGCGGAGTTATAGAGATCACGCGGCTGATCAAGAGGCGGCTCGCCGGTTTTTGGATCCGCTGCCTTCGGTGGAGCAAGCACACCGCTGCCAGCGCTGGTGACCGCCTGACTCTTAGAAGCCGAGCCGTTCAGCAATAGTTTTTTTTTATCTTCCATCGTTTTGATGTCCGAGGGCTCACCCTCTGCCGGAGGAACGGAAGCCGCCTCTAAGTCAGTTAACTGACCACCAAGGTCTTTCACTTGCTTAACGGCATTACGCGCCGATTCCTGCACCCCTAAATCCTTCGCCGCTCCCGCCGGCGCCTGAGGAGCGCTCGACAGCTCGCCGAAACGGAAATCCACATCCTTCTGCATTTTCTCAAACTGCTCATTTAAGCGCTTTATTTGAAAATCACTCTCCTCAACCTTGCCACGCAATGCCCGCAGCTCCTCTTCCATAGCGCTCACGCGCACTTCCGCCTGAGCCGCTGCCGCAGAAGGCGGAGCATCATCGGCATCGCCATTAATGGACGACCGGCTCACCGGACCGCCCCGCGCCAGCTGACGCTGCGTCATCATCAAGTCACGCTCCAGACGGTCCATGCGCTCCATTACGGCCCGATTGTCACTACCATACTGAGCCTGCGAGGAAAACGGCAGAGCACACAACAACGAGGAACACAGAAAAACGCGAAGAGACAACGAATCCATGACAAATCCCGTATAAGAACACCCCGCATACTCACGACAGATCACGAGCAGTGGCGGGGTGGCAGCATTGCAACCTTACTGGTTGGTTACGACCGTCACAGCACGGCGGTTTTGAGCGTAGGAAGATTCATCCGATCCCATAACGGCCGGACGCTCTTTGCCGTAGCTGATGGTGGAGATGCGGTTAGCTTTCACGCCCAGACCAATCAGGTATTTCTTAGCAGCGTTAGCACGACGCTCGCCAAGAGCGATGTTGTACTCGCGGGTGCCGCGCTCATCGCAATGCCCTTCAACGGTCACGCCAACATTGCCATATTGCTGCAACCAGGCAGCCTGACGCTGCAGGGTACGCTGAGACTCATCGGAAAGAACGGAACTATCATATCCGAAGAAAACACGATCACCCACATTCGCCACTAAATCTTCCTGCGAACCAGGGCGAACGGCTTGCGAACCCGCGCCGCCTGCGCCACCGGTTCCACTGGCGTCACCGCCCTGACCAGGAGGCGTTTCGCACGCTGCGAGCAACGCAGCGGCAGAAACAAGGGATAACCATTTAAGAGAAGACTTCATGCTACACTCCAATGTTGCTAAATTGATTTAATATTGTCGCCTTTACCATTGAAATATTTTGATTTTAAAAAACCAAACACCCCAAGGAAACATAAACACCAATGCCAGTTTTTCCTACATCAGTTGGTTCCTATCAACTAGCCGACGCAGAAAAGAAATCAACGGCTTTCACAGTGAACCGTTAGAAAATCGGCTCTATGTGCTATAAAGGCAACAGTGGCGACAAAGCAGGATCCGACGCATCCATCGGAGTGACCAGCTCACGCATATTATGCCCGGTGATGTCAATTGTATAAAGCCTTGACTTTCCTGAATATCCTGCACTTGAGGAGGTTTGCCGCGTAAAAATAATCACGCGGCCATTCGGCGCCCAGCTTGGCCCTTCCACCACATACCCGGCCGTATCGGGAAGCAAACGCTCGCCCGATCCATCCGGTTTCATCACCCCGATATAAAACTGCCCCTGATACATCTTTGTAAAAGCGATCAAATCCCCCCGCGGCGACCATACCGGCGTGGCATAACGGCCCTCTCCAAAACTGATCCGCTGGATTGCGCCGCCATCCGCATTCATAATATAGAGCTGCTGCGAACCACCCCGATCGGAGTTAAAGACCACCCGCTTTCCATCCGGCGAGTAAGACGGAGAAGTATCAATACCGGCGCTAGAAGTAAGGCGCTGCATGGTACGGCTACGTAAGTTCATTGTATTTAGCGTGGTGACCCCACCGTTGGCGATGGACATAATCACCGATTCGCCACTGCTGGAAAAACGCGGTGCGAATGACATTCCCTGAAACCGACCAAGCGATTCTTCACGGCCTGTTTGCAAATCACGCAAATACACCCGCGGCTCCTTGCCCGCGTAAGACATGTAAAGGATTTCCTGAGAATTCGGCGAGAAACGCGGGGTCAGCACCAGAAACCGGCCATCGGTGAGAAACTTATGATTTTCCCCGTCCTGATCCATGATAGCCAAGCGCTTCACGCGCTTAATCGCGGGTCCGGATTCCGCCACATACACAATACGCGTATCGAAATACCCTTCTTCGCCCGTCATACGCTTATAAATTTCATCGGCGATGATATGCGCCGTGCGCCGCCAGTTACTACGGAAGGTATTGTATTCTTTGCCCGTCATTTGACTCTCATTCGCCACATCCCATAAGCGGAAGGAGATGCGGATTTTATCGCCGGCCTCCACCGCCGTAACGCCGGTTACTAACGCTTGGGCGTTAATTTGGCGCCAATCCGTAAAGCGCGGCGTGGCGGTTTCCGGAGTAATTTTTTCAATAAACGCGCTCTGGCTGATCGGCTTAAACAAACCGGAGCGCTCCAGATCCGCCGCCACCACGCGCATAACATCCGCTCCCACCTGAGCGGCATCCCCGCTTACGCCAGGCAAATCCGGAAGCGCTATCGGCAACGGCTGCATGACGCCGCGATTAATATCCACTTTAAGCTGAGCAAATGCAGGCGTAACGCCAGTAATAACAAGAAGAGCAAAAAAAACTGCGCGAGAAAAGCGATTGGGCATGAGAAAGGCTCCCAGCAAGTTAGAATGGTTAGCTGAAAATTTGGCGTAAACTAGCGCAATTGAGCATAAACGCAATATATAAAGCCGCCCTCACCGGATTTCCGGCATGCGGCGCGAGATTATCCCGCACCGGATTACATTTTCTTAATTCTCGCTTAAGGCCACAGTAAGAAAGGCTATGCAAAGATCAGCGTAACGTTATCAGGGAGATTTTATGCGCATCTTTTCAACGACCGGCAACCTCATACGCGCTGCCTTCCTTGGCGCGGCGCTTTTTAACATGCTTGACACGCCTGAGGCCTTTGCAGATCATCGGCATGATTGGAACAGCCGGCACGATGGTTGGCATGACGCGGACAGACGCTATGATCGCCGCCATCGGCATGATCGTCATGGATGGAATGATTATCCGCCTTATTACCGCACACACCGGCCTTCCTACGATAGTTACACCCGCTACGCGCCGGTTGCTGTCGTCCCTTCGGTAATCAGCTGCACCACGCGCTACAACCCGCTCCCTGCGATTGCCGGCGGTGTCGGCGGCGGCGTTATCGGCGCCCAGATTGGGAAAGGCCATGGGCGCACGGCAGCCATTATCACGGGCGCAGTGTTAGGCGGATCACTAGGCAATCAGTACACTTACGCCGATGAAGTCTGCTCCCGCCGCGTTTTTGAAACCGCCCCGGTGGGCAGGTCGCTTTATTGGCAAAACGCCGATACCGGCTATGAATACACCATCACCCCGGTCAAGGATTACCAGGCAGACAACAGCTATTGCCGTGAATATACGGCCACCGCGCTCGTGGGCGGCAGCAGGCAAGAAACCTACGGCACCGCCTGTTACCGCCCGGACGGCAGCTGGGAGATCGTGAATTAATGCCATTTCTCGATCAATACATCGAGAAATGGCATTCAAAACCGTCGCCGAAAGCAGCGGTTTTGCGCGGCGCAGCCAGCGTAACGCAATCAATATATTGATTGCGAATTAGTATAACATGCAAAAGAAGCAGTAAAGGCGTCTTTTAAACTTAACATAGGCACCTCCCTCAATCAGTGAAGACAAAGCAATACTCTCAATAAGTTGCAATATTATTAAATATCCCTGTAAAATGGGATATTATTGTCATGAAACTGACATATAATTTTCATATACTGGCTACAGTAATTACAGGTAGGTCAATTATGGCAACGGAAGGACTATCGCTTTATGATGCGGCACAAAACTTTGGCAATACCATTGTAGATATTCTTCAAGGTATTGGGGAAAGACTTGTTGGCGGTGGAAAGGCGTTGCTGGGAGCTGCTGCTCCCGGTTTATTTGCAGAATCGCCTGTAAACCCAGGCCGCTCTGTAGATCCTGATTATACAGCAGGAAATACTCCTGATTCTCACGGCTCTAAACAAGTCAGCAATGGTGAAGCCCGTGCCCAGGCTATAGAAGTAATCGCTAGCCTACCCGATAATGTCAAAAGCATGGTAAATAACATGCAAATAAACTTCTCCGCCTTAAGCGGAGCAAGCGCTGCGCTGGATGGAGTAGTAGCACGGAACACTATCGCCGATTCGATGCAACATGTAGGCGACACTGATTTGAATTACCTACAACCTGCGGCAACTCCAAATATGGGTACCATACGCAGTCAAGGAGCAAGCTTAAGCGCTTAAGCTCCGAATGAGGTTAACTCACCCGTTCCCCTCTCCGGGGTTCTCACTGAAATATTTCTCGAACTTCCCTTCCTGGCCCTTAAAACGGTCGGCATCCGCAGGCGGTGCTTTTTTCACCGTCAGGTTCGGCCATTTACTGGCGTATTCGCGGCCAAGCTCCGCCCATTTAAGCAACTCATCCGCTTCCGGCTTAATGGCTTCTGCCGGGCATTCCGGCTCGCACACGCCGCAATCAATACACTCATCCGGGTTAATGATGAGCATGTTTTCACCCTCGTAGAAACAGTCCACAGGGCACACCTCCACGCAATCCGTGTACTTGCATTTAATGCAGGCATCGGTCACCACAAAGGTCATAACATAAACTCAATCATTAAGCCAGAAAGCGCCGGCGCCGATGCATCACGCCGCCACTTTGCTGCGCAGCACACGTACCAGCTTGTCTGTTGCGGTTTTGTGGTCGGTGTTTTCAGCTGCCGCCAACTCGCCCACCAGACGCGCCAAAGCGGACTCATAAATCATCCGCTCAGAATAGGAGCGCTCCGCCTGATCGACGTTCTGATGCAGGTCGCGCACCACTTCGGCCACGGAAATGACGCTACCGGAATTGATCTTTCCTTCATACTCCTGCGCACGCCGGCTCCACATGCCACGGCTGACACGGGCGCGGCTTTTTAAGGTGGCGAACACTTTTTCCATTTCACTGCCGCCGCTGATATGGCGCAACCCCGCAATGCGGGCGCGGTGCACCGGCACGCGCAAAGTCATTTTATCTTTTTCAAACGAGATAACGAGCATTTTAAGCGAAATTCCACCCACATCCTGCGTTTCATCCGCCACAATGCGCCCCACGCCATGGGTCGGATACACCACATAATTTCCCACCTTGAAATCCTTCTTTCCGCCTTCCACTTTTTTCACTTCGACTTTTTTCAGCTCCGGCTTTTTGATCTCGGTTTTCACGATAACGGGCTTGGCGACTACCTTGACAGCGGGTTTGGCAGCGGACTTCTTCGCAGAAGCGGACACCCTGACAACCTTAAGTTGCGGCT